>JAMOMM010000309.1 GCA_027067085.1 Hyphomicrobiales bacterium | reverse complement strand
TGGCCAAGCAATCGTTATGGCTATTGAATTGGGCGATGACGTAAAGCACCTACACGCGCACTTTTTACACACGCCTGCATCAGTAACCTATTACGCCAGTTTGCTAACGGGCATTAAATTCACCTGCTCTGCCCATGCCAAAGACATATGGACATCAAGCGATGAAGACCTAAAAGACAAACTCAATGCGGCCCAGTGGGTGGTGACGTGCACTAAAAATGGCTGGAAACATTTGCAGTCCTTATCGAGCGAACCAGAACGAGTTCATTTGAGTTATCACGGCCTTGATCTCACCCGCTTTGGTCCGTCAAATGTTGAACATTCTCAACGTGATGGATCAGATGAAACTGACCCTGTTGTTTTGGTCACCGTTTCTCGTGCTGTAGAAAAGAAAGGGCTGGACACTTTACTAGAAGCCTTTGCAAAACTTCCCGCCAACCTGAATTGGAAATGGGTGCACATTGGCGCTGGTGATCTGGTCAAAGGGCTAAAGCAACAAGCCGCAGCACTGAACATTGCTGATCGTTTGGAGTGGCGCGGGGCTTTGCCTCAAACTGATGTGCTGGCGCAATATCGACAATCAGACATTTTTGTTTTGCCGTGCCGTATTGCTAAAAATGGTGATCGAGATGGCTTGCCAAATGTCATCGTTGAAGCCCAAAGCCAAGCAATAGCTGTTATTTCGACGACTGTATCAGGGGTGCCTGAACTTGTGGACAATGGTGTGAATGGTTTGTTGGTTGAACAAAATGCGCCTGAGCAGCTTGCTGATGCGTTGGAACAACTAATCATCAACGCTGATACTCGCATTGATATGGGCCTAAAAGGTGAAAAACGGGTGAGAAAAGAATTTGACCATATTACCAGTATTGGATACTTGGGCAACTTGTTTGAAAAGCTTGGCGTAAAGCGATCTAAAGGCTAAATGAGCAATGGGAAATGCGCCTGCAAAAGTCATGTTTTATGTTCAGCATTTGCTCGGCATAGGTCATTTAGCTCGTGCCAGTTTGATTTGTGAGCAATTTACAAAACAGGGCCATGACGTAACAATGGTCATGGGTGGGGAGCCCGTAAAAGGTTTTCCAAGTTCACAAATTGATGTTTTGCAATTGCCTGTTCTAAAAGCTGGGACTGAGCGATTTAATGATCTGACAGATGAAAAAGGTCAGATCGTTGATGAGGCGTATAAACAAAACAGATGCGCTATGCTGCTAGATTTTTTCGAGCGTTTTCAGCCCGATATTCTAGTCATCGAAGCGTTTCCTTTTGGTCGTCGGCAAATGCGGTTTGAACTTTTGCCATTGTTGGAAGCTGCAAAATCGACCCGTGATAAAACAATTATTGCAGGGTCAGTTCGCGATATTGTTCAAGAAAAGAAAAAACCTAAACGCGCTCTCGAAACGGTTGCAACACTAAATCACTACTATGATTTGCTGTTGGTTCACGGCGATCCAAATTTTGCCAAGTTGGATGAAACCTTTGAACTTACCAGTGAAATACAACACCTCATTTCTTACACGGGAATTGTCGCTGGCCACGTACCAGAACTTATTGGGGAACCTTACGATATAGTTGTATCAGCTGGTGGTGGCGTTGCGGGTGAAGCGATCATGATAAATGCATTGAAAGCAAAGCCCTTGTCGCGCTTTTCAAGTGCAAGTTGGTGTTTCCTTGTCGGTCCTAATTTGTCCGCTGATGTGCGAAACAGGTTAGATGCCATTAACGATGGGACCGTAACCATTGAAAGCACTCGTTCAGATTTTCGCGCGCTTTTAGCCAGTGCAAAACTTTCTATTTCTCAAGCAGGATATAATACGACAGCGGATATTTTGCAGGCAAAGTGTGCAAGCGTTCTTGTGCCATATGCTGTGGGCGGTGAGACTGAACAAACGCTGCGGGCAGAAAAATTGCAACGCGCTGGCTTAGCAACTTTGATTAAAGAAGAAAACCTGTCACCGATGGCAATGGCGCAGGCAATTGATTCATGCGTTAAGGATTCAGTGTCAAAGTTTGAAGTAAAAATTGACATGTTGGGTGCTTCTAAGTCGGTAAGCTTACTTTTAAAACAACTAGTTATGAAAAATAAAG
>JAMOMM010000308.1 GCA_027067085.1 Hyphomicrobiales bacterium | reverse complement strand
CAAAAGAGGGAAGAAAAAAATGACTAAAGTTGCGTTTATCGGATTGGGTAATATGGGTAGCGGTATGGCCGAGCGTCTTATTGATGCTGGCTTTGAAGTGGCGGTGTATAATCGCACGGCTTCTAAGTGTGAAAAGCTAGCACTACAGGGAGCACGCGTTGCGACCACACCTAAAGATGCGGTGAACGGCGCTGAAGTTGTTTTTGCGATGGTGGCGGACAATTGGGCCTCGCATCAAGTATGGCTTGGTGATGATGGCGCGCTGGCAGGGGACTTTGATGAAGGGGCGCTTGTGGTGGAATGTTCAACGCTTTCTCACTCATGGGTGCTGGAGCTTTCGCAAGAAATTGCTAAACGCGGTCTTAAATATATTGATGCGCCAGTGACGGGTTTGCCTGATGCCGCAGCAGCGGGTGAATTGGTGTTGTTTGTTGGGGCTGAAATGGACCACCTTGATGAAGCGCGGCGCTTCCTTATTCCACTGTGTAAAGAGATTATGCACTTTGGAGATGTGGGGGCAGGGACGGCCTATAAGCTAATTATCAACCTTATGGGCGCGGTGCAAATTGCAGCGGCGGCTGAGGGTTTTGCTATGGCTGAAAAGGCTGGGCTTGATTTAGATTTGGTTTTAAGTGCCATGTGCACAGGCCAAGCTGCATCACCGCAAGTGGTGCGTAACCTTGAGCGGATGGCAAAAGCCAAACACTCAGAGGATTTGATTTTTTCAGGTTCTATGCGTTTGAAAGATGCAATGTATGGTGTGCAGTTGGCTGATGGATTAAAAGCAAAAGCAGACTTTGGGCATATTGCTACGGGGAGTTTTCAGAAGTTAGCTGATATGGGGCATGGTAAAATGAATGAATGTAAAGTCATTGATGTCATGCGGTCTAAAATGGCATAATAATAATCCGTGTGGAAATTTATTTTTAGATTATGCTTGTAGTCATTTTTTCACAATGTTTTTTATGTTACTGACATTATTAACAGAATGCTGCATTATGGCGGCATCAAGGGATTTAAACTTTTAAGAGGGTAGAATACATGAAACCTACATTGATTATCGTTGGTGCTGATAAAGGCGGTGTTGGTAAAACAACAGTATCACGTGTGCTGATGGATTATCTTTCGCGTCACAATATTTTGTCACGTGGCTTTGATACGGAAAATCCACGCGGTACTTTGAATAGGTTTTACCCTGCCAATACCAAGATTATTGACTTGGCCGATGTGGCCGATCAAATGGCGGTTTTGGATACGTTGGATTCAGACAGTGCGAGCGTGACAATTGTTGATTTGAAAGCGGGCAATTTGTCTTTTGCGCTTGATTTGTTCGATCGCATTGGTGTTTTGGCTGCGGCCCGTGATGGTCAGTTTGATTTGGCTTTGGTCCATGTTGTTGGCCCGTCAATTGCTTCACTTGATGAAATTAGTGAGATTACCAAATATGTCCGCAACCTTGATTATATCATTGCGCGGAACTTCATCAACGAAACGAACTTTTTTGAGTGGGATGAAAAGACCTTCAAAAAGTATTTTGAAAACTTGAACTCTGCCCATGAAATCATCGTGCCTAAACTAAATGAAATGGCTTATGAGCAGGTTGATTTGGCTGGTGTTACTTTCCGCGACTTTATTGAAAATAAAGCGCCAGATGGATCAAACGGCAGTTACTCTTTCACGCTTCGTGGCTATGTCAAAAAATGGTGTAATGACATTGATGCAGAATTTGAAAAAACCCAACTTATTCAAGGCTTGCTAAATGCTGGTCGCGGTGGCCCCGTGCGTCAGGACAACGACAAGTCAAACGATTAAGTTTTAAAGATGGAAGAAAAATCGCACATTTATATCGTGTGTTCAGATCAGACGCGCAACGGCAAAACGCTGTTTGCGCGTTTGTTTGCTGATTTTTTACTGGTTTCTGGTGGTTCGCCGTTCATCATCGATCTTGATGCGCCTATTGGTGGCGTTTGTGAATACTATCCTGATTGCTCAGAAGTTTATGATATATCTAAAGTCACGGGCCAAATGGAAGTGTTCGACTGGATTTTGGGTATGCCTGGCCGTGATTATGTGATCGATGTGCCAGCACGGTTTTTAGATAAATTCTTTACTGTTATGGATGACATCGACTTTGTCGGTGGGGCGGCCGAACAAGGCTTTGACCTTAACGTGTTTTATCTGGTTGAGGGGGCTGGCAAGTCTCTTGATCGGGCCTTGATGATCCATGACAATTATTCCGTTGATCGGTTTTTTGTTATCCGTCATCAAGCGATGGATGAAGACCTCAAAGACTTTAATAAACTCTCGACCTTTCACGATATTGCAGGTGATGGTCAAATTGTATTGCCACCCTTGAGCCGAGAAGTGCTTGATTGCGTTGAGGCAAAGGATTTTTCATTTGTTGACTTTATTGGTGGGGAAGACATTGATATGTCAGCCAAAGCCCAGTTTCAGCTCGCGAGTTATCTTGAAACGGTTATTGATGCGATGGGGCGGATTAAACGGCGGATTGATATTGGTAACTTGACTCGCATGGACACGGGATTGCCATCTCGTTGAGACTTGAGTAACGCGGATGTGATGTCAGGTGCATTTTTCGTGACTAAAGGGACCGTTTCTTACCAAAGTTTCATTGTTTTTCTTATTTTTCTTCCCGCATTATGTCGCTAGAGTTGTTCTGGTTTACATTGAGCCAGAACAACCTACCTAAGGCATTGATAATCTTGCGTTTCGCGCTGTGTTTGTTCAACAAACAGAACATGAAACGCTCTAGGCAACAATTAAGCGATTCATATAAATCGTAAATAATGAAACGAGCACGCGGGATGAACAAGCCGGTATTGGGGTGTGAGTATTATATACTCAATGTTTTCACCAAAGAACGCTTTGGTGGTAATCCTTTAGCGCTGGTTGTTGGGGCCGATCATTTGTCCGATGCACAAATGCAATCTATTGCCAGCGAATTCAATCTGTCTGAAACAATATATTTACAAGAACCGTTGAATAAAAACCACACGGCAAAAGTGAGGATTTTCACACCCACTCAAGAGCTTCCCTTTGCTGGGCACCCCACTGTTGGGGCTGCGATTTTACTTGATGAAATGGGTGCCGATTTATCTAAGTCGGAAAATCGTGTGGTATCGTTAGAGGAAAATGTTGGGTTAGTTGATGTTGAGGTAAATCGCGTGGCAGGTGAGCCAACCTTTGCCAAGTTAAAAGCGCCTCGTTTGCCAACGGAAATAAATGATGTGCCGTCTAAAGAAACCATTGCAGGTGCTTTAAATATATCAGCACAAGACATTGGATATGGATTGCACCAACCCTCAATGTTTGAAGCGGGTAACACGCCGCTGTTTGTACCGCTAAAGGACCGTGCAACTTTAACAAAAATACATGCTTCACCGACTTTGTGGGCTGGTCTTGGGAATGCTGGCAGCTTTGGTATTTATGCGTATTGTCGTGGACCTGCGGATAGTGATTGTTTTCATGCGCGGTTGTTTGCACCCGAAGCTGGTGTTGTGGAAGATCCTGCAACAGGTTCTGCTGTTGTCGCGTTTGCAGGGGCTGTTCATAAAGGCTTGATGCTTGAAAATGGCGATTATTCATGGACCGTACATCAAGGTGAAGATATGGGACGGCCGAGCAAGCTTTTCCTAGATGTTTCAATTGTAAATGATGCGATTGTAAATGTGCAAGTGGGTGGATTTGCTGTGCGTGTAGCGCGTGGTATTCTACATATTTAGGCTGCTAGAGCACTGTGCGTTCGAATGAAAGCCCTGATATTGCTTTAACTATTTTAGGATTTATGCAGCCTTTTTTCACGATCAAATATGTCGAGTTTGTTAGATAAATTTGTCTTTATAAAATATTAGGACGATGTCCGTATGCTGACGACTGACAGATAGATAAATTTGGGGTTGGGAAGAATGATTGCTTTAGCTAAGACCAAGTCGGCAGTTTCATCAGCAAAATCGGCGGTAAAATCGGCTTTGACAACCGATGGCAAGAAACCTGTAGCGGCGATGTTGGCTGTGCTCGTTGGATATTTGGTTCTATTGGCATTGCTTTGGCCTGGCATACTTGTCTTTGCAGAAAAACGTGCCGTTGCAGATGCTCAGTACAGGGCAGAAAACTGGTCTGAACGGGTTATCAGAAAGCTGGTTTTTGTTGAACAGACTTTTCAATCGGGCGAAATGCAAATTTATGATGAACACGTAATTTCTAGTATTCACCGTGATGAAGAAGTGTTTCGTTATGTTTTAGCAAAAGCAGATGGTACAGTGTTTTGGTCGTCTAATCACTCTTTGATTGGTAATAAAGTTACAGGTTCTGTTGCCAAAACCCTTGCTACGAGTACCCGACCATCTAGTACACTTATTAGTGTTCCGACTTCAACTGTTGATAATATTGCGTATTATTCAAATAATAATGGCGAGAGTAGCCAGCAGGTATCGGTCTCTGTACACCCCGTTTTTTACCATAAAAACTTCGTGGGTTCGGTTCTTGTATATACCAATATATCGACAACAATTGCTTGGCTTCAGGCCAGCGCGCAAAAGGTTGCTATTATTGTTTCCGTACTGTTAGCGATTATTTTTGCAGGTATTGCTGGAATGATTTGGAACTTTGCTAAAGCGCGGGCAAAACAAGTTGTTGAAATTCAAGCATCTGAACTTGAAGCACACGAAATGGCTGACAAATTAAAAACGATGAATGATGATATTGCTAATTTGAATAATGAGCTTAAAAGCAATATGACAGCCTTACGCAAAACCCAAGATGAAGTTATCCGCAAAGGTAAGATGGCCCAACTTGGCCAGTTAACGGCAACAGTTGCTCATGATATTCGCAACCCTCTTGGCACGGTGCGAACTTCAACGTTCTTATTGCGTCGTAAGTTTGCTAAAGATAACCCCACGATGGTGAAGCCTTTAGATCGAATTGAAAAAGGTGTTGAGCGCTGTGACGGCATTATTTCTGAGCTGCTTGATTTTGCACGCAGCAAGAGCCTGAATTTAAAGAAACAAAACTTGGATGATTGGCTCGTTGCTTTGTTACGCGAACAATTGTCGGAACTGCCTGAGCAAATAGCGATTGAGTATCATCCAGGCTTAGGCACTGAGAATTATGAATTTGATGGTGATAGTCTTACGCGTGCGATTATCAACTTTCTTTCCAATGCTTCTGAAGCAATGGTTGGTAAGGGAGCAGAAAAACCCGTTAATCCTACAGCACAGCCTAAAATTGTTATTTCAACACGAAAGAGCGAACGTGGATTGGAAATTTCAGTTAAAGATAATGGCCCAGGAATTTCACAAGAGAATATTGTTAAAATTCTTGACCCGTTGTTCACGACAAAAAGCTTTGGCGTCGGTCTTGGCTTGCCCGCTGTTGAAAAAATATTTGAACAACACGGTGGTGGCTTAGAGGTTGTTTCTGTGGAAGGTGAGGGTGCAACCTTTACTGGCTGGATTTCTGCTACGCTTTCTAATGAAGCGCTTGAGGAAACTAAGGCCGCCTAAGTTTCAAATTGTTGACAAATTAAACATTATAGGTCAATGTTGCTTACCTAAAATTTAAGGTGGTGATTTGGCCTATATTCTTATGATGTTTAGTATTCTTACCAGCCAATTCTTGGTGATAGGTTTTGTTGCCAGATTGCATGACAAATGATGAGACGGGGCGAAAAATACTCTTCACCCCGCCTTTTAGTGGATTGTTCGTTCAGTTACTTGCCAAGTGTTTCGAGTGCTGCTTGGGCTGAGGCAAGGCAAGATTTTTCATCGCCAGCTGCGAGGTGCTTGGCTGCTTCTTCGCGAATTTCCAAAACTTTCGTCTTAGTATCATCGGCTGCTTTTGAAGTTTGGATAGCTGTGTCCAGTTTGGTAATTGCGGCAGCACAATTACCTTCTGCAAGAGCTGGTGTGGCAAATGATGCAATAGCGATGGTCGATGCAAGTAGAAGTTTTTTCATAATAATTCCCCGTTTAAAGTTAGTTGTTTTGAGTTGGCCTTTTGGGCGCTATCACCATCATGTGACGGTGACAGTTGCCTATAAGCCTGTGCGATGTGTTGGCTTTAAGAGGGATCAAAGAGTAAGTCGCGGTGGTTTTAGGGCGAGCGTGCCTTGTTTGTCGATTCTAATGACAAAGTGTCGAACATGGGTGCAAGGAAGGGTAAAGTCGTGATTGTTGATAAAAAACAGTTGTTAATGTTTTTCATTCAAGCTATTAGGCATTACAGTATAAATACTGACCTCAAGTTGTTTGGTATGTCAAACCGCTTGATGGAAAAGAGAATTAGAGAGAAACACGATGAGTGCATTTGCACAAAACAACAATATGAACGCTGGTTGCTCTGCAACTTCAAGCGCATCATTGTTGTCAGCATCCTTGCTGTCATCTGGCCTCCTCCTCCTGCTTATCTGCCCCTGATTTCCGGCTGCTCAATTGTTTGGGCGGGTTGTCAGGGGATGTGAATTTCAAAATATTTTTATTCGGTGCAATACGCGCTACAGCTATATAAAAGGCTTTTACAATGAGCAATTCAGATACAACTAAAGACATGAGTGCCAAAGACACGAGTGCCGAAGGTACTAGTACCAAAGACCATATCATCATTTTTGATACGACCTTGCGCGATGGCGAGCAGTCACCTGGCGCGACGATGACTTTTGAAGAAAAAATCGAAGTGGCCGCTTTGCTAGATGAAATGGGTGTCGATGTTATTGAGGCAGGTTTTCCCATTGCTTCGGAAGGTGATTTTGAAGCGGTAAGTGAAATTGCTAAGCAATCTAATAATTCTATTATTGCTGGTTTGGCCCGCGCTATTCCTGCTGATATTGTACGCGCTGGTGCCGCGGTTAAACACGCCAACAAGCCGCGCATTCATACCTTTGTTTCAACCTCGCCGATCCATTTAGAATTTCAGATGAAGAAAACCCAAGAAGAGGTTTTGGAGATTATTGCTAAAACCGTGGTGCAAGCGCGCAACTTGGTGGATGATGTTGAATGGTCGGCCATGGATGCCACACGCACCCCGATTGATTATTTGTGCCAATGCGTTGAAGCGGCAATCAAAGGTGGGGCAACAACGATTAACTTGCCTGACACGGTTGGCTTTTCAATGCCTGATGAAATTCGCGAAATGTTTGCCGCAGTACGCGAGCGGGTGCCTAATGCTGATAAAGTTATTTTCTCGGCTCACTGCCATGATGACCTTGGGGTTGCGGTGGCAAACTCTTTAGCTGCTCTTGATGGTGGCGCACGTCAGGTTGAGTGTACGATCAATGGCCTTGGCGAGCGTGCGGGCAATGCGGCCCTTGAAGAAGTTGTGATGGCGATCAAAACGCGTGGTGATATTTTACCGTATAAAACTGAAATTGATGCCAGTTATTTAACCCGTGCTTCGCGCTTGGTTTCTGCGGTGTCGTCGTTTCCTGTTCAATATAATAAAGCTATTGTTGGTCGCAATGCCTTTGCCCATGAATCAGGTATTCACCAAGATGGCATGTTAAAAAATAGCTCTACCTATGAAATTATGCGGCCTGAAACAGTTGGTGTTGCCAAAACATCTTTGGTGATGGGTAAACATTCTGGCCGTGCGGCATTCCAATCTAAATTGGCAGAGCTTGGTTATGAATTGGCAGACAATGCCTTTCAAGATGCGTTTGTGCGGTTTAAGGAATTGGCTGATCGTAAAAAACATGTTTATGACGAAGACATTGAAGCGTTGGTTGATGAGAATATTTCAACCTCAAGCGACCGCACTAAGGTTGAGTCTTTGTTGGTTGTTGCTGGCACCGCTGGGCCACAATCTGCAACGCTTACGTTGAATATTGAAGGTGTCCATAATACTGTACAAGCAACGGGCAATGGCCCTGTTGATGCGGTGTTTAATGCTATTCATGAATTGGTGCCGCACGAGGCTCGCTTGGCACTTTATCAAGTGCATGCGGTAACAGCGGGCACAGATGCGCAAGCTGAAGTTTCGGTTCGTCTTGAAGATGAAGAGACAGGCAGACGGGCAACGGCGCGCGCTGCAGACCCTGATACATTGGTTGCCTCTGCCAAAGCTTATTTGGCCGCGCTGAACAATTTGGAGATTAAACGCGAACGCGGGCCGTTGAAATCACAAGAAGATTTGGATGATGCTGCGCGACGCAGTGGGCCTTGATGGCATAACCCGTCGTCGCCATTTTCGGGCTTGACCCGAAGATCCAGAAACGTTGGGAAGTCTTCGAAGTAGAACGTCGTTTTAATCTTAAACGCAAATCTTCTGTATCCTCGGGTTAAGCCCGAGGATGACGCTAGAGCGTTTCATGTTTTGTTTGAATCACAAACAGGACATGAAACGCCGTAATTTCAATCACTTAAATAGGTCGTTCTGGGTCAATGAAAACAATGACAGACTCTAGAAGGTTTTAAGCGTTGCTCTTGCTCGCGATTTTTCACATGAACATTACATGAATGTAAGGTTCAGGTTTGGTTCAAGCTGGGTGGGGCATATTGGGTTCATCAACAGAGCAGAACAACTTAACAAGCTCTCATATGAACCAAATAAATAAAAGGAAACGCCTATCATGTTTCGTAAAATCGCACTTACAGCCGCAGCATTCGCCGTTATTGCCGGTGCTGGTCTAACCGCAAATACTCAAAAAGCAGAAGCAAAAGTTCACTTTAATATCGGTATCGGCCTTGGTGGTGGATACTATGGTGGTCCATATTATGGTGGCGGTTACTATCGTCCAGTTTATAGCGGTCGCCATTGTTTCCGCACACGCGGCCACAAAGTTCGCTATTGGAGCCGTTCACATGGTCATTGGCATAAGCGTTGGAAACGTGGTCGTTTGGTCTGTCGTTAAGATCTAAACTCTACGACTAACTAACTCATCAAGCCGCCACTTCTTTTAAATAAGAAGCGGCGGTTTTGGGTTGTGTGGAGTTTGCTTATTGAAAGGGGCGGGCTGGGTTAAACCGATATGAAACGGCAAGGCGAATACCATGGCCATTGGCCCCCTTTAAGCGGCGGCTCAATAAAGGCCCGAAATGGTAGGTGCGGGCGTTAAAATCAGCATAGGTATATTCAGCGCGAAGTCGCCAATTTTCTGAGACAGCTTTTTCAAGACCGCCTGAAACGACAAACCCATAGTGGGTTTTGTAGTCTTTGCCTGCAAAAAACAAATTTGAACCTTGCACCTTAGATCTGGCCTGGGCGATACCGCCGCTAGCAAAAACCAACCAATCATTAAAGGCGTAACCAGCGCGTAAGCGGATGCTACCGCCATGCATGATACGGTTGCTGCCAGTAAGTCCAAGGTTTGCGAGTTGGCCTTTTTTTGCTAAGTCGCCCCAATAATAATCTGCTTCAAGCCCGTAAACAATGTTGCCCGTTTGGTGCATATATCCAGCGAGTATGCCGCCAGCAAAACCTGTGACATCACCAGCAATGGTATCATTAGCTCTAACGCCGCCTAAGTGGGCGCCAAGGTAAAGCCCTGACCAATCATATTTTAATGAATCTGATTTTTCGCCCGCAAATGCGCCCGATACTAGGCTGCTAAAAATGCACACAACTACGCCGAAGCGCAAAACCCATCCGCCCATGGATAATACTCCCAATACTCAACTTACAATTTATAAAACGAGGAAACCGTCCCACCAGTTTGCCTCATCCCCATGTGATCTTCATGTGTCTAACTCTTTAACAACACAACTGACGTTTTCAACTTCGCTATTGATGCTTGTCGCGCTACGTTGAATTCACTTTGCAGATGTGAACGGACTTGCTTCTCAAGCCCTGTCTCACCACTGCGCGTGAATACTTTGTTTCAATAAAGCGCGATAAGCATTTGTCAGTATGGGGAACGTATCAAAGTATTAACAAAAAGTGAATCCTTGTTGTTAAGGTTTGATTCACCATTTTTAGACATGCTTAACAAATCATTAACGGCCTGATTCACTATGAGTCAAAACAATACAATTGTCAGCTTTGAGTGGGTCGGTTTTACCTGTAGAGTGGTGGT
>JAMOMM010000307.1 GCA_027067085.1 Hyphomicrobiales bacterium | reverse complement strand
ATTATCATGGCAAGGCGTGGATTAACGGCTGGCGCGCAGGCAAAAACGACCGCCTAAATAAAGGCTTCTACACAGGCCGAAACTGCCGCTACTTCTTCCACAAAAACCCTGATGCGAAGTAAGTTTCGTGGGATTACCTTTGATCTAGTATGAGGCTTAGAGCCTGTTCCATATCATCAATCAAATCATCAACATCTTCAATGCCAATTGAAATGCGAAGAAGGTTGTCTGGGGTTTGCGATGCTGGGCCTTCAACGCCTTTGCGATGCTCGACAAGGCTTTCAACCCCGCCAAGTGAGGTGGCAGGAATGAAAGTATTGAGCGCTAATGTCACGCGTTTGGCGGTTTCATAATCACCCTTTACCAACAGCGATAACATGCCGCTAAAACCATCGGTCATTTGCTTTTTTGCAATGTCGTGTTGTGGGTGGCTTGCAAGTCCGGGGTACATAACCGCTTCAACTTTTGGATGGTTTTCAAAGTGACGGGCAAAGATAAGTGCATTTTTTGAAGCCACATCAAACCGCACAAATAAAGTCCGAAGCCCGCGAATAAGCAACCAAGCTTCAAACGGGGCAATGATAGACCCAGATAGCTTTCTAACTTCGCACATGTCTTTCCACAAGTCGTTATTTTCGCGGGTGGTTAAAGACCCTGCGGTAATATCAGAATGCCCGTTAAGATATTTTGTGGCCGAATGAAAAACAATGTCAGCACCTAATTCCAGCGGGCGGGTGGTAACGGGCGAACCACAAGTGCTATCAACCACAAGGATTGCGCCCGCTTCATGGGCAAGGCGTGCCGCTGCTTCAATATCGGTGATTTCCCAAGTCGGATTGGCCGGGGTTTCCGTCCAGACAATTTTTGTTTCACCCGGTTCAATGGCTTGGGCCAACGTTTCTGGTTTGGCCGGATCAAACATTGTCATGCGAATGTTGCGAAACTCACAAATGCGTTTAAGCCATGTCAGACCAACAAAATACATAGTGATGGGTGCAACGATATGTTCACCTGCTTTTACCGTTTCAAATACCGCTGCAAAACCAGCCATGCCTGAAGCAAAAACCATAGTGTCTTGCCCGCCTTCAAGCTCAGACAAAATATCCTCTAAGATGTGTACCGTTGGCGTGCCATAGCGTGCGTATATATAACCTTTACGTAGCTCAAGGTTTTCATCGCGGGCAAAAGTTGATGTCGCCATCATTGGCGGTACAACAGCGCCTGATTCGTCATCAATGTAATGCATGGCTTGGGCAATGCGGGTGCGCAATTTCACGCGGTTGGACGTTGAAGGCGAACCCCCATTGTCAGACATGCTGTCCACCGTTGATATGTAGCTCAGCGCCCGTCACATAGCTTGAAGCATCGCTGCACAAGAAATAAATGGCTTTGGCCACTTCTTCAGGCTGGCCAAGACGGCGCAACGGAATGCTTGGGATAATCTCTTCGGTACCAGGTGAGAGAATAGATGTTTCAATCTCACCAGGGGAAATCGCATTTACCCGCACGCCAAGGGGGCCAAAATCATGGGCCATCTCTTTAGTCAAAGACGCAAGCGCCGCTTTTGAGGTTGAATAGGCAGCCCCAGCAAACGGATGCACCGATGTGCCCGCTATTGACGTAACATTAACAACAGAGCCCTTTGCGGCGGTTAATTCTTCCACCAAACCACGAGCCAGCAAAATGGGGCCAAAAAAGTTAACCTGAAACACTTTCATCCAATCGGCCTGATCGGTATCAAAAGTGTTCATGCGTCCTCCTCCTGCAATTTTCGGAGAAATAGCCGCATTGTTGACCAAAGCATTGAGCCGCGAGCCTTGTGCCTTTAACCGCTCGCGTATTTCAGCCACCCCTTCAAGGGTGCTTTGTGGATCGGCCAAATCAAGTTGAATATGGTCATCTTCGCCCATATCCCACGGGCAATCTTCGGGGAAAGGTTGCCGCGAGCAAGAAATCACCCGCCAACCAGCCGATGAAAACCTCTTAACCGTCGCATGCCCAATCCCGCGCGAGGCACCAGTGAGCACAATTGTTTTTCGTTCTTCATTAGGAATATTTATCATGGCACGATTGTATAGGAGATTCTAGGTTGGGGG
>JAMOMM010000306.1 GCA_027067085.1 Hyphomicrobiales bacterium | reverse complement strand
AGGCCCACCGACAAAGAACACCAAGGCAACGACAATCGACACTCCAACACCCCAATAACTGGTAAGTTTAATTGCCCGAACAAATCCGCTTCGGTTTTTTGCCCCCACCATTTGCCCGGCTAATGCTTCAACAGCAAAAGCGAACCCATCAAGAAAATAGGCACTCATTTCCAGCAGATGCATCAAAATTGCGTTCGCTGCCACAACGGTTTCTGAGACTTTCGCACTTTGGGAAATAAAGAATGCAAAGGCGAAAGTAAGGGCCAAACTGCGGATCATAATATCTGAATTTACCGACAGTGTTTTAATCATAGCGGCGCGCTGAAAAATTCTTGTTCGTGACCAGTTTCCACCAAGTTTTCTTGTTTGGCGAAAGATCAAAACCAAGCCCACTGCCGTTGCCAATATTTCAGCAAAAACAGTTCCAAGTGCCACGCCATCGGCCGTCATCGACAAGCCCATAACAAAATAAAAATCAAGCGCCATGTTGGTGAGGTTTAAAACGATTTGCAGCAAAAATGCCGTTGCCGTTTTGCCCATACCAATAAACCAACCCAAAATAACATAATTGGCCAAGGCAAAAGGAGCCGACCAAATGCGAATATCAAAATAGATTTTGGCTTCTTGCTCCACCAAGGGCGATGCCTCGATCATCCAAAATGAAAAATTTGAAATGAACGGGCTTGCCAACAAGAGGACAACCCCAATAATCGTGGAGATAAAAATGGCGCGAGCAAACACTGACCGCAACTCACCCATATCACCAGAGCCGAATGCTTGAGCAGCCAAACCGCCAGTACCCATGCGAAGCGAACCAAAACCCCAAAAGATCAAATTAAAGATCAGAGCTGCCACAGCAATCGCGCCGATATAATGAGCTTGGGGCAATTGCCCAACCACCGCGGTATCAACAATACCAATCAACGGCTGGCTGATATTGGACAACATAATCGGTGTTGCAACCGCCAAGACTTTCGCATGGGTTATTTCATTCATGGCTTTTGGCTGTATTTTTGGCGGGGCTTTTGTTTGCTTCGTCATTCAGGGTGTTTTCATTTTTTCAAAATTCGCGTTAGAGTTCAGCAATGCAATCTGAGTCGCCATCCGTCAATGCCAAAACCGTTTTGCCTGAACAGTTTTCAAAATGGTTCACGGCGCGCAAGTGGCAAGTCCGTTCGCACCAATTAGAGGTTTTAGAAACAACCAACCAAGGCCAGTCATGCTTGTTGGTTGCCCCAACGGGCGGTGGTAAAACGTTGGCTGGATTTCTGCCGAGCCTGATTGACCTCTCGCAATTCCAAAACAGCGACCTTCATACGCTTTACATCTCACCGCTCAAAGCCCTTGCGGTGGACATTGCTCGCAACCTTGAAGCCCCCATTTCAGAAATGGCGCTGAAAGTTACAGTCGAAACCCGCACGGGCGACACACCACCTTCTAAGCGCCAACGCCAACGCCGCAACCCACCAAATATTTTAATTACCACGCCAGAGCAAGCCTCGCTTTTAATTGCCCATGAAGGGGCAGCTAAGTTCTTTGCCAATCTAAAATTTATTGTTCTTGATGAGTTACATGCTTTGGTTTCTTCAAAACGTGGGGTTTTACTGTCCCTTGCATTAGCGCGGATTAAAACGCTTGCCCCGCAATCAAAACTAATTGGATTGTCTGCAACGGTCGCTGATCCGCATTTATTGTGTAAATGGCTTGGCACTGAGCAAACGCCTGCCACCCTCATTTTAGGCGGGCAAGGCGCGACACCGAAAATTTCAATTTTAAGAACCAAAGAGCGCTTACCATGGTCAGGTCATTCGGCGCGTTATGCGGTGCCTGATATTTACGAGCAGATAAAACAAACAAAACTGGCGCTCGTTTTCGTTAACACCCGCTCACAAGCTGAGCGATTATTTCAAGACCTATGGAAAGCCAACGAAGACAATTTACCTATCGCCCTTCATCACGGTTCGCTTGATGTTGGCCAGCGCCGCAAAGTTGAAGCAGCAATGACAGCAGGGTCATTGCGCGGTGTGGTTTGCACCTCAACATTAGACTTGGGTATCGACTGGGGTGATGTTGATTTGGTCATCAACGTTGGAGCACCTAAAGGGGCC
>JAMOMM010000305.1 GCA_027067085.1 Hyphomicrobiales bacterium | reverse complement strand
GCGGGCGCTGGTGTCAAACGCATCAGCGTTGGCGCAACCTTTGCTCGTTTAGCATATGGCGCGATGTTTGATGCGGTAAAAGAAATTCAAACCAAAGGCACGTTTGAGTTTGCCGAAAAGGCACCAGGGTTTGGCGATGTTGAGGCGTTGTTGAAGTGATTTTACTGATTTAATGTAATAGTTTGATTCAAGTAAGTGTTTCAACCTATTGATATTGAATCATAATCAAGTTCTGTCGTTTTAGTCAGGCGGGCAGATTTGCCAAGTGCTATTGCCAGTGTCACTAAGGATGAAGAGTTTGTGATCTTGGAAAATGAAGAGCATACGTTCTTTAAATACTTCACCTTCGCCCGCGCATTCAACATCATATAACATGCCGCTCATACCTCGAATTTTGGTAGGGTTGGACATTTTGCAGGTGTTGTCTACCGCTTCAAACAAGCCTTTGCCAATGCGCATCGCGCCACCGTCAGCGCCAACGTTTTTACAATCCCACGTTTTGTTTAATCGGTACTTTCCATCGAAGGGACCAGCATTTGCTAAATTGGCAAAACTTGTCAATGAAACGACAATCAAAATAAACAGTGTACGCATGGCTTTCTCCTTTGATGTAAACATCATATGCTAGAAACGACTTGTTGCAAGGGTATTTATACCAGATACTATTGTTGGTGTGTTGTTGCTTGTTGCCACTAATTTGAAAGCGCGAATTTATGTCACAAAAGGTTATTGACTATTATCTTACTATCAATTCGCCGTGGAGCTATATGGGGGCAAGCAGGCTAATTGAAGTGGCTGCTAAGTACAATTGTATTGTCAATGTGTACCCAACGCAGCACGGATTTGTTTTTGATAAAACGGGTGGCTTGCCGCTCAATTTGCGCGCGCGTGAACGCATTGCTTATCGACAAGTTGAATTGGCGCGGTGGCGAGATTATTTAGGTTTGCCGATGCATATAAAGCCTGCGCATTTTCCGGTTGAGGATGCGACTCCTTCCCATGCAATTATTGCAGCGATGGCGACAGGTGAAGATGCAATGTTGCTTTCCTACGAAATTGGACGAGCGCAATGGGAGATGGAAGAAAACATTTCATTGGTCAATACTGTTGAAAGGGCGTGTGAGCGCGCTGGAATAGATTTTGCAGGTTTAGGTGATTTGTCGATGTGGGCAGATGAGTTTAAAAACAATTCGCACCAAGCTGTTAAACGCGGTGTGTTTGGTTATCCCACTTATATTTACGAGGAGGAATTGTTTTGGGGTCAAGATCGGTTAGATTTTCTTGAGCGGGCAATTTCTGGTTGAAAAGTTGAACAAAGCCAATAAGCATTATAACGCCACTATACTAAAGTGACACAAAAAAATGAAGTCGGCACTAATTTTTGTAACATTGAAGCTTGATTTTCTTGTCTAAGATTGCAAGGCTCCATTTTCACGGATTTGTTCACACAAGAAACGAACCGTTATGTACATTGTAATTCTGCTTTGCAGAAGCCTTTTAGGGAGGGTGCTTTATTGGTTGCTAAGGTTGGCGCTGGTTTAGAGGATACATTTCCAAAGTTGTTGTTGCGCAATGCGAAGATCTTTGCAGATCGTCCAGCGATGCGCGAAAAGGATTTTGGTATTTGGCAGAGCTGGACTTGGGCGCAAGTGCTTAATGAAGTCCGCTCGTTTTCCATTGGCCTTGAAGGGCTTGGCATAAAAGCTGGCGATAAAGTTGCGATAGTTGGAGATAACCGACCTCGGCTTTATTGGGCCATGTGCGCTATTCAGGCGCTGGGGGGGATCCCGTTACCTGTTTATCAAGATTCTGTTGCTGAAGAAATGGGCTTTGTGCTTGAGCATGCTGGCGTTGTTGCCGCTATTGTGGAAAACCAAGAGCAAGTTGATAAAATGCTTGATATTGGCGAGACCTACAAGGGCATAAAAACAGTTGTTTATGATAATGATCGAGGCCTAGCCAAATATAAGGTTGATGGGTTGCATTCTTTCGTTGCGGTTCAAGAGATGGGCCAAGAAGCAATGCAGAGCGGTGATGCTGAAGCCAAGTGGCTTGAAGGTGTTAATGCTAAGTCTGGCGATGATACAGCTATCATTCTTTATACGTCGGGC
>JAMOMM010000304.1 GCA_027067085.1 Hyphomicrobiales bacterium | reverse complement strand
CTGATAAGAAGGCGAGACGATGAGTAAGAAATCACGTAAAAGAGCTCTTGCAGATAACGAAGCTAAAGCGGTTACTCGCCTTATTCGTATTTCTCCAAATAAGCTTAATTTGGTTGCTAGCGGTATCCGCGGTTCAAAAGTAGAGAAGGCTCTTGCCGATCTTGAATTTTCTCATAAGAGAATTTCAAAAGACGTTAAGAAAACTCTTGAAACTGCAATTGCTAATGCTGAAAACAACCATGGGCTGGACATCAACGCACTTGTTGTTTCCGAAGCTTATGTTGGTAAGAACTTGGTTATGAAACGTTGGCAACCACGTGCGCGTGGCCGTGTTGGCAAAATCGAGAAGTTTTTCTGTCAATTGACGATTATCGTCAGAGAAGTTGAGGAAGCAGCCTGATGGGTCAGAAAGTAAATCCAATTGGTATGCGTCTTGGCATTAACCGCACTTGGGATAGTCGTTGGTATGCTGAAGGTGCTGATTATGGCAATTTGCTGCACGAAGATATTCGTATCCGCAAATTCCTCACATCTAAGCTAAAGCAAGCTGGTGTTTCTCGCATTATTATTGAGCGCCCACACAAGAAGTGTCGCGTTACAATTTATTCAGCGCGTCCTGGTGTTGTTATTGGCAAAAAAGGCGCTGATATTGAAAAGTTGCGTCAACAAATCATGAAAATCACATCTGCTGATGTGCATTTGAATATTGTTGAAGTTCGCAAACCAGAAATTGATGCAACGCTTGTTGCTGAAAATATTGCACAACAACTTGAACGCCGTGTGGCTTTCCGTCGTGCAATGAAACGAGCTGTTCAATCTGCACTTCGTATGGGTGCTGGTGGTATTCGTATCAATGCGGGCGGTCGTTTGGGCGGTGCAGAAATTGCACGTGTTGAATGGTATCGTGAAGGTCGTGTGCCGTTGCATACTCTTCGTGCTGATATTGATTATGGTACCGCAGAAGCTCTTACAGCTTATGGCATTATTGGCCTTAAAGTGTGGATCTTTAAAGGTGAAATTCTTGAGCACGATCCATCGGCGCATGAGCGTCGTATCAAGGAGGCCCAAGAAGGTGGTCGCCCTGGTGGTCGTGGCGGACGTAGGGATAATCGCCGGAACTAGTTTCGGTAGATTAAGGATTTAGGAAGTATAAAATGCTGCAACCAAAGCGCACAAAATTCCGCAAGCAACATAAAGGCCGTATTCACGGTGTTGCTAAAGGTGGTACGGATCTTAATTTTGGTACTTATGGCCTTAAAGCCATGGAACCTGAACGGATCACGTCTCGTCAAATTGAAGCGGCGCGTCGTGCTATGACTCGCCACATGAAACGTGCAGGACGCGTGTGGATCAGGATTTTCCCTGATGTACCAGTGTCTAAAAAACCTGCTGAGGTTCGTATGGGTAAAGGTAAGGGTTCAATTGAATTCTGGTGTGCTCGTGTGAAACCTGGACGGGTCATGTTTGAACTTGATGGTGTCTCACGTGAAGTAGCTCAAGAAGCTCTTCGTCTTGGTGCCGCAAAATTACCAATTAAAACGCGGTTCATTTCGCGTTTGGGTGAGTAAAGGTTAAGACAATGAAAGCCAAAGACGTAAAACAAATGACCGATGACCAGCTTCATGACAAGTTGATCGAGTTGAAGAAAGAGCAATTTAACCTGCGCTTTCAATCAGCAACCGGTTCAGTAGAAAATTCAGCTCGGGTTCGTCAGGTACGTCGCGGTGTTGCACGGATTAAAACCATGCAAACTGAACGTGCAAGTCAAGCTCAAGCCAAGTGATAACGGAGTTTAAGTCAGATGCCTAAACGCATTCTACAAGGTGTGGTTATCAGCGACAAAAATGACAAGACTATCGTTGTCGATGTCGAGCGTCGCTTTACACATCCAGTGATGAAGAAAACAGTTCGTCGGACCAAAAAATATCAGGCCCACGACGAAAACAATACAGCGAAAGCTGGAGAAATTGTACGCATTCAAGAGTGCCGTCCTATTTCTAAAAATAAGACATGGACTTTACTCGGTAAAGTCGAGTAGAGAACAGATTAGCGGATTGATTTTTGAATCGGTCTTTAAGAGTAACAGTAAATTCAATTTTGGGTTTACAGCGATAACATTACGGGTGTTGCCATGATACAGGCAGAAACAAATCTCGACGTCGCAGACAATTCCGGAGCACGCCGGGTGCAATGCATCAAAGTGCTAGGTGGATCAAAGCGCAGATATGCACGGGTAGGCGATATTATCGTCGTATCTGTGAAAGATGCAATTCCACGCGGTAAGGTCAAAAAAGGCGTCGTAATGCGTGCGGTAGTAGTCCGCACTGCAAAAGATATTCAACGCCGTGACGGTTCGGTAATACGCTTTGACCGCAATGCTGCGGTTTTGGTGAATGCGCAAGGTGAACCAATCGGTACACGTATTTTTGGCCCAGTGCCTCGTGAACTACGTGCAAAGAATCACATGAAAATTGTGTCTCTTGCACCGGAGGTTTTATGATGTCTATGAAGTCAAAAATCAAAAAAGGTGACCGCGTTGGCGTGGTTACTGGGAAAGACAAAGGTAAAACAGGTAGTGTTTTGTCTGTTTCTCCAAAAGCAAATAAAGCGGTTGTTCAAGGTATCAACGTTTCAAAACGTCATACTAAGCAAACAGCCCAACAAGAAGGCGGCATTGTCTCTAAAGAGATGCCGATTGATATTTCAAACCTATCGTTGCTTGATCCAAAAGATGACAAGCCAACACGGGTTGGATTTAAAACTCTTGATGATGGTAGCAAGGTAAGATTTGCCAAACGCTCCGGTGAGGTTATCGATGGCTGATTCATATACTCCACGACTGAAAACGCACTATAATGATGAAGTGCGTAAACAGTTGACAGAAAAATTTGGTTATACAAACCCAATGCAAGTTCCTAAGCTTGAGAAAATTGTTCTCAACATGGGTGTTGGCGGCGCGGTTGGTGATAGCAAATTGGTTAAACAGGCTGTTGAAGAGATGTCGAAAATTGCGGGTCAAAAACCTGTTACTACGATGGCTCGTAAGTCAATCGCGACGTTTAAACTGCGTGAAGGTATGCCAATTGGTGTTAAAGTGACACTTCGCGGCGACCGTATGTTTGAGTTTCTTGATCGTTTGATTACAATTGCACTTCCACGTGTACGTGATTTCAGGGGTCTTAAAGACAAAGCGTTTGATGGCCGTGGCAACTATGCCATGGGTATTGTTGAACACATTGTTTTCCCAGAAATCGATTACGACAAGATTGATAAGGTTTGGGGCTTTGATATTGTTATTTGCACAAGTGCAGGTACTGATCCTGAAGCAAAAGCTTTACTCGATGGATTTAATTTCCCGTTTCGTCAAAAAAGCCAACAGGCTGCTTAAGCGAAACCTAGTTTGAAAGGCTATCAAGATGGCGAAAAATAGCGCGATTTTGAATAATAATAAACGTAAACGTTTGGCTGCAAAATATGCTGACAAACGGGCGGCGTTAAAAGCGATGACCAAAGACATGACTTTGTCGATGGAAGAGCGCTTTAATGCACAGCTTAAACTAGCTGAGTTGCCACGTAATTCGTCGAAAACTCGTGTGCGTAATCGCTGCGAAATTACTGGACGTCCTCGCGGCTACTATCGCAAAGTTAAGATGTCACGTATCGCACTACGCGATTTTGCGTCACAGGGTTTAATTCCAGGTATGACTAAGTCAAGCTGGTAAGAAGAGATTTAAGGAGTAACGGCAAATGAGTACGACAGATCCAGTCGGTGATATGCTCACCCGTATCAGAAACGCACAGATGCGTGGTAAAAGTAAAGTAGCAGCACCTGCTTCTCGCTTTCGCGCTAGTGTGCTTGATGTTTTGGAAACAGAAGGCTTCATTCGTGGTTATGCGAAAGTAGACTATGATGGTGGCAAGTCTGATCTTGAAATCGAGTTGAAATACTATGATGGAGAGCCAGTCATTCGCGAAATTAAGCGGGTTTCAAAACCTGGGCGGCGCGTCTATACGCCGATTGAAAATTTAGCGACTGTTTATAACGGTCTTGGTATTTCGATTTTGTCAACGTCGAAAGGTGTTATGTCAGATACGTCTGCACGTGATGCTAACGTTGGCGGTGAAGTTATTTGTACGGTCTTTTAATTTAAAGATCGCGTGAAAGGAAAACCCATGTCTCGTATTGGGAAGAAACCAGTTGTTGTACCTGCGGGTGTAACAGTTAATGTCGAAGGCCAAACGGTAAGCGTTAAAGGTCCAAAGGGTGAGTTGCAAACTTGTCTTGTTTCTTTAGTTTCTGTGAAACTAGAAGACAATCAAGTTGTTGTTGCACCTCGCAATAAGACTAAAGCGTCTCGTTCTGCTTGGGGCATGTGCCGCACGTTGATTGCTAACCTTATGGTTGGTGTTACTGATGGGTTTTCAAAAACCTTGCATATCAATGGTGTTGGTTATCGTGCCGCTGTTCAGGGTAAAGGTCTAAAACTTAATCTTGGTTACAGCCATGATGTTGTATATGACATTCCTGAAGGCATTACTGTTGTAACACCAAAGCCAACAGAAATTATTGTTAGCGGTATTGATAAACAACAAGTAGGCCAAGTAGCTGCGGAAATCCGTGAATGGCGTAAACCAGAGCCTTATAAAGGCAAAGGTATTAAGTACGCTGATGAGTATATCTTCCGTAAGGAAGGCAAGAAGAAATAAGTTCGCTAAATCGGATTTGAATCGAAGGACACTAGACAAATGGCTGATAAAAATAAAGTCATGGCAAGGCGTAAGGCGCGCATTCGCCGTACGCTTAAGAAGAATAACGAAATGGGACGGCCTCGGTTGTCTGTATTCCGTTCGTCTAAGAATATCTATGCTCAAATTATCGATGATAAAAATGGTGTGACTGTTGCAGCCGCATCGAGCATGGAAAAAGATCTTAAAAAGTCTTTGAAAACAGGTGCTGATACAGATGCGGCAACAGCGATTGGCAAATTGGTTGCCGAACGTGCTGTTAAAGCAGGTGTAACAGATGTTGTTTTTGATCGTGGGCCATACATCTATCATGGTCGCGTAAAAGCATTAGCAGAAGCGGCCCGTGAAAACGGTCTGAGCTTCTAATAGAAAACGAATTAAAATGATTATGCAGAAACGGGTGACAAGCCAATGAGTAATCGGGATCGTGACGATCGAGACAGTGAATTTGTAGACCGCTTGGTCCACATTAACCGCGTTGCTAAAGTTGTAAAAGGCGGCCGTCGGTTTGCATTTGCGGCATTGGTTGTAATCGGAGACCAAAAAGGCCGTGCAGGCTTTGGTCATGGTAAAGCACGTGAAGTGCCAGAAGCCATTCGTAAAGCAACGGAAGCAGCAAAACGCGAAATGATCCGCGTGCCGCTACGTGAGGGACGTACGCTTCATCATGATGTCCATGGACGTCACGGTGCTGGTAAGGTTTTCCTTCGTTCGGCACCTCCAGGTACTGGTATTATTGCTGGTGGTCCTATGCGTGCAGTGTTTGAAACTCTTGGTATCCAAGATATTGTGGCCAAGTCAATTGGTTCTTCAAACCCGTACAATATGATCCGCGCGACTTTTGATGCGTTGAAAAATGAAACAAGCCCTCGTGCTGTTGCGGCGCGCCGTGGTAAGAAAGTTAGTGAAATTACGGCACGTCGTCGTGCGGCCACTAGCGAGAGTGAAGTTTAAAACCTTTACTATTTTGAATTAAGGACAAGAAGATGGCTAAAGATAGCACAGTTACTGTTGAACAAACTGGTAGTGCAATTCGTCGTCCCGGTGATCAGCGTGCAACGCTTATCGGTTTGGGTTTGAACAAAATGCACCGTCGTCGTACATTGAAAGACACACCAGAAGTTCGTGGTATGATTCGTAAGGTCGCGCACCTTGTCACGATCGTTGACGAATCCTAATATTGAATTTTTGAATTAAGAAGTGAGCAAGGCCATGAGGCTTAATGAATTAGCAGACAATGCAGGCGCCCGCAAAGAACGTAAACGTGTTGGCCGTGGTATCGGTTCAGGCACTGGTAAAACTGCTGGCCGTGGTGTTAAGGGTCAAAAATCTCGTTCAGGTGTAGCGATTAAAGGTTTTGAAGGCGGTCAAATGCCTATTTACCGTCGTTTGCCAAAACGCGGGTTTAACAATCCAAATGCTAAACGTTTTAACGTTGTTAATTTGGGCCGGATCCAAACTGCCATCGATGAAAAGAAACTTGATGCTAAGCAGCCAATTACTGCGCAAGCAATGTCAAAAGCTGGTCTAATCAACAAGCCTTGGGATGGTGTTCGTCTTTTGGGCAAGGGTGAGATTACCTCAAAAGTTTCTTTTGTTGTGAACCACGCGTCTAAAACAGCACTTGAAGCCGTTGAAAAAGCTGGTGGCAATGTTAGCATTGTTGAGCTTAAAGTAGCTGACGACGACAAATCGTAAAACATAAAACAAAGTTTCCAATTAAGGATAGAGTTGTTATTTCGATTTGGGAGCCTATATAGGCTTAATCGACTAGGGACTTTAAAAGGATAAAAAAATGGCATCTGCTGCAGAACAAATGGCCGCCAACTTTAACCTTTCTTCATTAGGAAAAGCTGACGAATTGAAAAAACGCATCTGGTTTACACTGGGTGCGTTAATCGTTTATCGGCTTGGTACTTTTATTCCTATGCCAGGTATTGATGCGGTTGCACTTAACCAGTTGGTTCAGCAGCAATCTTCAGGCATCCTTGGTTGGATTAACTCGCTTGGTGGCGGTGCACTTGGTCGCATGGCGATTTTTGCCCTTAATATTATGCCTTACATTTCGGCGTCAATTATTATGCAATTGATGACGACTGTTTCACCTCATCTTGAACAACTCAAGAAAGAGGGCGAGCAGGGCCGTAAGAAGATGAACCAATACACTCGTTACGGAACGGTTGTTTTGGCGGCGCTACAAGCTTATGGCATTGCTGTGGGGCTGGAAGGGCAGGGCAATGTGGTGCTCGACCCTGGATTATTCTTTAGAATCAGTGCTGTTATTACGCTGACTGGTGGTACTGTGTTCTTGATGTGGCTTGGTGAGCAAATTACGGCTCGCGGCATCGGTAACGGTATTTCTCTTATTATCTTTGCTGGCATTGTGTCTGGGTTACCAGGCGCGATTATCGGAACGTTAGAACTTGGACGTACTGGCCAATTATCAACCTTTGTCATTATTGGCGTTATTGTCATGGTGTTGTTGGTTATTGCTCTGGTTATTTTCTTTGAGCGGGCTCAACGCAAACTCAATGTTCAATATCCAAAACGTCAGCAGGGCAACAAAGTCTTTCAAGGTGAGAAATCTCACCTGCCTCTGAAGTTGAATACGGCGGGTGTTATCCCTCCAATTTTTGCCTCTTCGTTGTTGTTGTTGCCTATTACGGTGGCTAACTTCTCACAAGGGGCAGGTGGTTGGCTTGGCTATGTGACGACGTTACTAGGTCGTGGGCAACCATTGTTCCTGACATTTTATGTCGTTATGATTATTTTCTTTGCATTTTTCTATACGGCGATCATGTTCAACCCGAAAGAAACCGCTGATAATCTGAAAAAAGCTGGTGGCTTTATTCCAGGTATTCGGCCAGGTGAGCGTACCGCAGAACACATTGATTATGTACTTACACGTATTACTGTGGTTGGTTCGCTTTATCTTGCCGCGATTTGTTTACTGCCCGAAATATTGACGACTAAAGCTGGTTTACCATTCTTCTTTGGAGGAACATCGCTGCTCATTGTGGTGTCGGTTACAATGGATACTGTTGCACAAGTGCAAAGTCATTTGTTGGCACAACAATATGAGAGCTTGATACAGAAGTCCAAACTGCGCGGCGGTAAGGGTGGTAAGGGCAAAGGCAAAGGTTCACGCTCAACCAACCGTGGAAGATTGTAAAATGAACATTATTCTTCTTGGGCCTCCTGGTGCAGGCAAGGGTACCCAAGCTAAGAATCTCGAACTGTCGCAGAAACTGCTTCATCTATCTACTGGCGATATGTTGCGCACCGCTGCTAAAAATGGAACACCTTGTGGCCTTGAAGCTAAAAAGCTGATGGACCGAGGTGAACTGGTTTCAGACTTTGTGGTGATGGAAATTTTATCAGAACGTTTGGATGAAAAAGATGCTCGCGGCGGTTTTATCCTTGATGGCGTGCCACGCAATGTTGTTCAAGCGCATATTCTTGATGATGTCTTGGCAGAAAAGGGCGCTTCAATAGGTTGCGTGATTGAGATTGTAGCCGATGACGAAGCGTTGATTGAAAGAATCGGTGGTCGGTTTGCATGTGCTAATTGCGGCAAGGGCTACCATAAAGAATTTAAAACACCCTTAGTTGATGGTGTTTGCGACAAATGCGGCGGTACAGAGTTTTCTGTGCGCGCTGATGATACTCCCGAGACTGTGCGAAACAGATTAGGCGTGTATCACAAGAAGACAGAGCCCCTTGTTCAGTTTTACCAGAAACAGGGGATTTTGAGGAAAGTTGATGGCATGGCGGACATAAAAACCGTCACGAGTCAGATTGAAAGTGCAATTGAAGGGTGTAACAAATAGATTTAGTGGTTAAATGGTTGACGGGGCAGGGAATCTGGCTTAGAAACCTCAACCAAATCTGGTTGTTTCATCTGGCTATTGTAAACGATAGGAAAAATCCTATTGCGTTACGGTGGCCACTTGTTATGGAAAGGGTTCAACCTTTCTCAAAACAAGCGGAATTTGTTTAGGATTAACATCGCTATAAGCGAATTGAATTAGGAGAGATGACGTGGCCCGTATTGCAGGCGTCAATATTCCAACAAATAAGCGCGTTTTGATCGCGCTACAGTATATCCACGGTATTGGCCCAGCCAAAGCTTTGGAAGTATGTAAAAAAGTTGATATTGACCTTACCCGTCGAGTAAATGAATTGTCTGACGCTGAAGTTATTAGTATGCGTGAAGTCATCGACTCTGACATTATCGTTGAAGGTGATTTACGTCGTGAAAAAGCGATGAACATTAAGCGTCTTATGGACCTTGGTTGTTATCGTGGTTTGCGTCATCGTCGTGGACTTCCTGTTCGCGGTCAACGCACTCACACTAATGCTCGTACACGCAAAGGCCCTGCTAAGGCTATTGCTGGTAAGAAGAAATAATTTTTAAAGTCTGGAACTGAACATTATGGCGAAAGAACCGTCACGTACCCGTCGCAGAGAGCGCAAGAATATCTCTTCAGGTGTGGTCCACGTAAACTCTACCTTTAATAACACCATGATTACTTTTACCGACGTTCAAGGTAATGCAATCTCTTGGTCTTCTGCAGGTAAAATGGGCTTTAAGGGCTCACGTAAATCGACTCCGTTTGCAGCGCAAATGGCTGCGGATGATGCTTGTAAGGCAGCAATGGAACACGGCATGAAAACTGTTGAAGTTGAAGTGTGTGGTCCCGGTTCTGGTCGTGAATCAGCTCTTCGTGCTATTCAGGCTCTTGGTGTTGTTGTTACATCAATTCGTGATGTTTCACCTATCCCACACAATGGTGTGCGTCCTCCAAAACGCCGTCGTGTTTAATAAGCGCGTATAAGACGGGTTTCGGTCCTTTTGTAGGTTTTAGAAAAGCGGATATTACAGTAAGTTTGCTGTGCCCGTTAAGGAAGCAAAGATGGAAGAAGAAAATATCGATACCAAAAACTGGCAGGAGCTTATTCGCCCTACCAAGTTGGATGTCAAAGCTGGTCGCGATAGCCGTCGGTTAGCGACGATCACAGCAGAGCCGCTAGAGCGTGGCTTTGGTATGACATTGGGTAATGCCCTTCGTCGTGTGCTGTTGTCATCTCTGCAAGGCGCTGCAATCACTTCTGTTCAGATTGATGGCGTTCTTCATGAGTTTTCATCAATTGCTGGTGTTCGTGAAGATGTAACTGACATCATTTTGAACATTAAAGAAATTGCGTTAGCAATGCATATTGAAGGTGGTTCAAAGAAACTGCTTCTTCGTAAAGAAGGTCCATGTGTTGTAACTGCTGGTGACATTCAAGAAGTTGCTGATGTTGAGGTGTTAAACCCTGACCATGCAATTTGTACGCTTGATG
>JAMOMM010000303.1 GCA_027067085.1 Hyphomicrobiales bacterium | reverse complement strand
AGTTTCACGAATAGATTGGCATAAATTGGTCTTAGGATTAAGGCAATAATCACACTCACGGCACTCTGGCGTATAAAGCGGTATCACATGATCGCCTGGTTTTAATGAGGTCACACCAGCGCCAACCTCAAGCACAACACCAGCGCCTTCATGGCCCAAAATAGCCGGAAACAGCCCTTCTGGATCATCGCCCGAACGGGTAAATTCGTCCGTGTGGCAAATGCCCGTGGCTTTGATTTCAACCAACACCTCACCTGCTTTTGGTCCCTCTAAATCAACCTCAACAATTTCAAGCGGTTTTCCAGCTTCAAAAGCAACGGCGGCACGGGTTTTCATAGTGTCATCCTTAAAAGTTAGAATCTGTTCGCTCCACTCTGTCAAAAGCCGATGCAAGGCGCAAGCCGTTTTGCGGCGTAAGTTATCCTTAACAACCTCTTTCACTAACCAGTCAAATCACACTCTTGTTTTTGACCAGAAATCAAAACCTTTTTGCTAATCTCACCGCACAGGGGGAAGCTAAAGCTTCAAACAGGGATAATAAAAACAATGAAATTCTGGGAACACCCACTGGTTAAGAACATCGGGCCTGAACAAATCAACAGTTTGTTCGCCACAACACCAGTGACAGCCACAGGGCGCTATATCAACACAATAATTATTGCATATTGCTTATACGGTATTGCAACAACTGCGGAAATAATTGCCTGGATTGGCATAAACTTTCTAGGCGCAACCTATGCCCTATACCGTTGGAAATGCGGAAACTCAAATCGTACCCGACCTGTTACAAAACACGTCATCAAGCAGATTATGTTTATCTCAGTATACTTCACGATACCGTGGATGTTTCTCACCCTTTTGTATCTGGGCAATTCAGCAAGCCAATATGAAGCTATTATCCTGTTGACGATGGCAGCAATGGCCGCTGTTGGCAGCATTCAATTGTCCCGCGTCTATCCCGCCGCAATTGCTTACCTTACACTTTTAACACTCCCGGTAATCTTAAAAGGCTTATATTTGTCCACCGAATATTCATTGCTGATCGCAATATCAACAGCAGTTTATATTTCATTTTTACTCATGGTCATTCGACAAACGTCAACTCTGTCAATCAAACATAGCCAAACGATAAAAGCCTATAAACAACAAATCAACGAGTTGGATCAGGCCAAAGCAGATATGCAGAAATACGCCATGGAAGATCCATTAACAGAGTTACCAAACCGCCGTGAATTTCAAACCCGTCTTGATGCCGCTGTAAGCGAGGCTCAGCGCCAAGGTTCATCCGTTTCATTACTTATTTGCGATCTCGATCACTTTAAAAACATCAACGATATTTCGGGCCATGCAGCAGGTGATGTTGTTTTGATAGAAGTCGCAAAGCGTCTTAAAAAAGTTGTCCGCGATTATGATTTTGTTGCTCGCATTGGTGGTGACGAGTTCGCCATTATCGCCAAACATCATACATCGCCAAAAGATACCGCAGATTTTACCAATCGAATTCTCGACGCGGTTAATGACACAATTGATATTGATAGCTCAAACGTGCGCCCAGGTATTAGTATTGGTATTTCAATGCTGCCTTACGATGCGAAAAATACAACCGCCCTCTTGTCTCACGCAGATCTGGCCTTACAACGCGGCAAAGCGGCTGGTCGTGGTCAGTACAACTTTTTCGATCAACAAATGGAATCACAATTAACCAGCGATCAAGCCATGGAAACTGATTTACGTCTTGCATTAGTCGAAGATGAGTTTGAATTGGTTTACCAGCCCAAAATCGCCATCCGCACAGGAAAGCTTGAAGGCTTTGAAGCATTGATCCGTTGGAACCACCCAAGTGGGCGGACAATTGCACCGGGTGAATTTTTCCCTGTTGCAGAAGACCGTGGTCTAATGCCGTACATTTCAGACTTTGTCATAAACCAGGTTTTCAAGGATATGTTGGCTTGGAAAGCCCAAGGCATTGACCCTGGCCGAATCGCCGTCAACATTCACCCAACGCAAATAAAAGACAAAAACCGCATGAAACGGATTGTTCGAGATATTGAGCGCAATCGTCTTGATCCGAGCAATTTTTATCTCGAAATCACCGAAGGTTGCGTAATAGGTCGCGGCACCGAAGATGTACCTGAATTACTGACCTTTCTGAGAAATAATGGTCTACGAATTTCTTTGGACGATTTTGGCACAGGCTTTGCTTCCTTATCTCACTTGAAAGACTTGCCTGTCGATGAACTCAAAATTGATCGAGGTTTTATAAACGACCTTTTGAACGACGCTTCAAACCGCGCTATTGTTCACGCAATGGTCAAACTTGCCAGTTCGCTCGGCATAACAACGGTTGCAGAAGGCATCGAAACCCAAGAACAACATACCGTTCTGTTGGCAATGGGGTGCACCACAGGTCAAGGCTATTTGTACAATCGCCCTCTTAGTATGTATTACGCAACAAACCTAATCAAAAGCGCTGCACAAACCCGCGACACCAAAGAAATAAAGTACGCAAATGTCACCAGCTCTAAAATTTTACCTCAAGATCGTTTAAATAGAGCAACAGCATAATAAATCCACAAACAAAAACGACATCTGGGGTCATACCCAAATGCCGTTTTTTAAGGTACCTTTTGGGGGAGCCAAAATTCAGTGCGAATCTCGCTCGTAAATACTGACATTAAAGTCAGCCGTATCATTGGGACCAGCTTTAACATCTTCACTCGACACCAACTCCCAATTGGTTGCTTGCAATGGCTCAAACACAGTATCACCTTCAGCTTCCATATCGACCGTTGTAAGGTAGATTTTGTCTGCCATGCCACGCGTTTGCTCAAAAATATCACCACCACCAATAATCATAATCTCGTCAACACCACGGTTAGCTGCAAACCGCTTTGCCAATGAGCACGCCTCTTCGAGAGAATTAGCCGTATGTACACTGGTATTTTCAACGATACTACCACGAGTCAGAACGATATTATCGCGCCCTTCCAACGGCTTACCAATACTCTCATAGGTTTTACGCCCCATGATAATAGGGTGCCCTATGGTGGTCTCTTTGAATCGTTTTAAATCAGATGGCAAATTCCACGGTAATTTGTTTTGATCGCCAATAACTCCATTTTTAGCCACAGCTAAAACTAAGGCTACTTTTAGTTCAGAAGACATTCCGCATCTATCCTTCATTTGTGCCGCCGACTTTAAAAGCATAGCAGACAGAAATCGACTTTGCACAACCAAAAAGAAAGCTTATCGCCATAATTTTGTATTTTGAGGGGGAACTTTAGGTCTTATACCGCCACAACGCCGGCAATATGAGGATGAAATTGATAATCCACGATCTCAATATCGTCGAACGAAAACCCGTCAATTTCGCTAATTTCAGGGTTTAGAACCAATTTCGGCAACGGCTTTGGTGCGCGGGACAATTGCTCATCGGCTTGCTCTAAGTGGTTGTTATACAAATGAGCATCGCCGAAGGTATGAACAAAGTCACCCACCTCAAGCTCACAAACCTGCGCCACCATGTGCGTAAGCAACGCATATGAAGCAATATTAAACGGCACACCTAAAAATATATCGGCCGAACGTTGATATAGCTGACACGATAATTTTCCATCAGCGACATAAAACTGGAACAAGCAATGACACGGCGGCAAGGCCATACTGTCAACATCTGATGGGTTCCAGGCCGCCACCATCAATCGGCGCGAATCTGGTGTGGTTTTAATGCGCTCAACCAAATCTTTGATCTGATCTATTGGCTGCCCCTTAGGGTTTGGCCAAGAGCGCCATTGATAACCGTAAACGGGGCCCAAATCACCATTTTCGTCAGCCCAATCATCCCAAATTTTTACACCATTATCTTGCAGATATTTGATATTTGTATCACCCTGCAAAAACCACAAAAGCTCATGGATGATAGAGCGTAAATGCAACCTTTTGGTCGTTACCAGCGGAAACCCTTGCGATAAATCAAACCGCATTTGATAACCAAAAACCGAGACTGTACCCGTGCCAGTTCGATCACCCTTTTGATTGCCCGTTTCACGCACATGACGCATGAGATCTAAATACTGTTTCATAAACTCGTTCTGCCCATCAAAGCTCTACGTTTGTAGCGCGCCTGCCTACGTTTGCACAGCACCAGTAAGTGAAGCCAACAACGCAGCCGTCACCACACCGTTCCACAAAGCATGCATAATGACGCTTACCCAAATGCTGCCCGTACGCCGCACCAATAAGCTTAGCAATAGCCCAAAAATGAACAAGCCAATAGCCATTGAAGAAGCGTAACCGTGGATAAGTGCCCATAGGCCCGAAGTTACCACACTCGCCCCCCAAAAACCAAGGCGTGTTTGGGCAAAGCTGGTCAACAAAAACCCACGAAACATAACCTCTTCAACAAACGGTGCACCAATAACAACAATAGCCACCCCCAACCACAAATAGTCAGTATTTAAAATATGACCAAAAAGTTCCTTCATCTGTTTTGCCGACGAAGCATTGTCTTGCGGGAAATACGTTTGAATAACATATGATAAAAGTACAAAGAACGTCGAGATCACAACGATGCCAAAAATAACATTTGCGATCAGGTTTTGTGGTTTTCTAATCAACAGCACGTCACGCAAATTCCCGCCACGTGACTTACCAATCAAGAGTATAAACCCAAAGGTAAATACGTAACTCAAAGCCAAAGAAATGATAATAGGGTCCACAAGCAAGGCAAGCTCGCCGCTGCTCAGCCCATCGCGTAATCGCTCAATGCCAAATTTGCTAAAAACAAACAACAGACCAAAAAAAAGCGCAGCAATTGCTTGAAAAAGAAGAAACCCTACTGACATGCTAAGAGCGCCGACTGGCCCCCATGGGGTTTTGGCTTCAAAAGACCTGTCATTGGTCAAAAAGGAGTTTAAGCTCACTGTTGTTTTCCTAAGTACAATTTTACCAATTTCAAAAGCGCTTCACCAAACAAAAAAATCTGGTGTCAGCGTTCACCGCTAGACACCAGAGCATTTCATATTTTGTTATGGCTCTTTATGCAAGTTTGCCCAACGTACCCGATTTTTCCGCAACAAGGTAATAGAAAGTAACCCGTGCTTTTTGACGGTCACCTTTCATGGTTTCACAAACCGCTGAAATTGCGACATCTGCATCGCCTTCGCTAAGATCAAGTTTCTTTTTGCAAAACCCATCACGAACCCGTGCAAGTTCTTTTGGATCAGTACATGACACCAACGATGCATCACGACTTTGCAGTGCAATACCAAGATAACCAACAATTTTCTTAATCGCAGCATCTTCAGCGTTTGGCGCATACTTTTGAACACCAGCAACGTATTTCAAGTATTTTTCACTCATTAAGATATACCTCTAAACTAAGTTTATTGATCCGCGAAAAACTCTTACCTGAAAGACTACAGGAGACTCTCGCAACGGCAACCATCTTACCCAGAATTCAAAAATTAGCAAAGCCTAGAGTTGCAACTAAGGACAACTACAATTTACTCTAAAACAGTTGGCCATTTTTTCTTTGCCAATGAAATATATCCAGGCACATCTTTGTTCCAAATTTCAACGACTTGCTTGTTAATGTTGAGGTATAATTTTCCATCAACAATTTTCCACAATAAAGGGTCACCGCGCACTGCAGCATTTTGCGACACACCATACGCACAATAGCCACCAAACTGCGGGGCAAAGCTTTCTGGCATTGCTGTAAACTTGTCTAAGTTTTCTTTACTGGCAAAATACCACCATGCACCTTTGTACTTCACAGAAAAGTCTTTCTTGCCTTTAACAGGCTTGCCCTCAGTAAAGTAAGCAACAGTGTCATACCCTTCAATCGCACTCGTCGATAAGAATTTGGTGTAGATTTGCGCTTTTGCGGCCATAGCCTCGGTTGAGGTCAAAACAACCCCTGCACTCATCACTACACCTGCTATAAATTTGCGTCTGTCTATCATTATGTTTCTCCAAAATAGCGCCCAGCCAGCTGCCGCCGATTGATATGTACGTCCAGTTTATACCAAAGCCACAACTTGATAGATAGAATACCACCGTTGAACCTTATTCACTTATCGGTGAAATCTCGTGGAAATCACATTGAATTTTTTGTCAATTCCACATCAAACATCTTTAAATCGTCACAACATCACGCTATATGTAAGGGGCTGGCCATTTGGACAGCTATGGTAATAAACGAATACCGCAATAAACCATTCGGACCCCGGGGCAGTACCGGGCACCTCCACCACATAATTTCGTTTCGCTTTGTTTGAGTAAGCGAAATTATCTGATGGGGGTGAAACAGGATCGACGAGGGCGTAAAGGGTGGACTTTTACTCGGCATGGTACCGCCGTTACCGGGCTAAATTTTAGTTGCAAATGACAACTATGCTCCTGAAGCGGTTGCAGCGTAAGCTGTAATTTCTTTGGAAATTTAAGCCCTGTAGCTTAGCAGCTGCAGGCGGGGTTCGCGGGTACCTGGCAACAGAAACCCGTACTTTTTTTGTTTTTGATGAGTTTAAAGTGGGACACGGATAGGAGTTATTCTTTCCGTTCACGCTAATGGCTTCGCCATACGCCGCACTAGCGAGGGGCATTAGCCCCGAGGGCCGCTTTCTTGCTTTGGGAGGCCTAGTCCTCGACGATGCCTCCTCCATCCAAATTTACGGAAAAATTCCAGCCACACGCTGGAGCCAAGTCACAAATTTCTGAAACTAGGTGCGACCGCACCTCGGCGCTTATGCGCCGCCGTCATGTCAAAGACATGCATACGCATGATGCGGAGCATTTTACAAAGCAAAATTGCGTGAGCGGCAAACCCAACCCTGACCATAATCACTAAGCCGCAAGTTCAACAACTACCGCCATCTATTTAGTGCATTTAGTAACTCGTCACCCAAAAAATTTATTCGGTAACTGTCACCGTAAACCCGAGCAAGGCGAGTTAGCGTGAGCGGCATCCAAACCTTCCCGTAGTCCCTACTTCAAACCCAATAATCACCGCCATCTTAGTACATTTAGTAACTCGTCACCCGAAAAATTAATTCGGTTAATGTCACCGCAATCTACTGTCACCCCAATCTGAGCAGGGCGTCCATACCATTACCGTAATCTCCGTAATCCCCACCGTAATCCTAAATATTTCGACCACCCCCCCTTAATTGCTTCGGGCAATTCATATGTTGGCACCAAATCACATCCAATATCAAACTCATCAGGATACGCATCCAACATATATTTCATAAACTCAGCCACCACATGCAATTCTTCATCAGAAAATTCAGCGAATTGCGATGTTTTCAAATCTTCTTTGGTGCTCCACTTTAAACGAGTATGATAAATTGCCGTATCAGCAGGAGCCTTATCATTATAATAGTCTTTCACTGCTATCAGCATGAACGCTGGAAAATAATATCTGAACGCACGTTTAGTCATAAAACCAAGTACTGCGCCACCATAACAAAACTTGGAAAACAAAAACTCTGTACTTACATCTTGCCATCTTGTGTCTTTTAAAAACAATTGCACTTCTTGTGATTCTTCACGTTCAGAGGCGACTATCATACCATTTCTAGGGAAAGGAACTTTTTCAAACACAGAATAAATCTGATCAATTAATTCATTTTTGGTCATTTATTATTACCTCAGATTCTTCACTGACAACTTTACTTCCACAAAAGTTTTTCACATCTATTTACGGTTCCTAATGCCTCAAGAGCCTTATTTCGATGCGTAGCATCCCCGCCAGCGAAACATTTGTTATTTATTCTGTTCCTTGCATTCATACAGTTCCTACCTGCTTGTGCATGATCCAAGAGAACTGAATATTTCATGGTTTGATTGCAACTAAATTTTCTTGTTTTACAGTACCTATTTACATCATCTTGCAGTCTTCTCTGATCACCAGGTCCACAGTCTCCCGGTGGAGGAGTAGCTGATAAAGGGCTAATTTTTCGCCCAGCATCATCGACACCCTGCCCGCCCGCATTGCAAGCATCCAGCATACCAATGTTTTGTTCGCCATTCAATAAAGCCCCAAAATATGTGGCGATTGCTTGCGTAGTACAAGCAACGATATAACCTGCACCTGCATCACCACTTATCGAAATGGACCTCCTATTTGCTTCCCTAATTATACCATATTGAACAGTTGCTCCTGCCACAGCAATACCTGCTCCCTGTAACAGGCCATAATTAACTGCTGGCGACAGCCCCATCGGATCAGTCAAATTAACAGGATTGTTAAACACATAACGATAGGTGTTTAAATCACCTGCGCCAAACCACAACGGATCTTCTTGTAAAAATCTTCCCGTCACTGGGTCATAGGTGCGGTGCCGATAATAATACAGCTTCGCCCCCGCATCATATTGTTGGCCCGTATATCTAAACGGTTGCGGGACAGTTTCGGTTGAGGATTTTATGTTGCCGTAGCTATCATAATCATAAGAGTTCACCACAGCGCCCGCATCATTGGTTAAGGCACGAACCGAACCTTGATGATCTTTATGATAATAAAATGACTGATTGCCCGGTTGATCTAGGTTGGCGCTATCGGCTGGCGTTATCGCCGCAGGATTACCCACCTGCCCCGCCGAGCGTTATGCCGAGCCTTGTTGCAAAATTCTAAAACTAGGGCCGACCAGCCCTCGGCGCTTATGCGCCGCCGTCATGTCGAAGACATGCATACGCATGATGCGGAGCATTTTGCAAAGCAAAATTGCATGAGCGGTAAACCCAACCCCGTCCGTAATCACTAAGCCACAAGTTCAACAACTACCGCCATCTATTTAGTGCATTTAATAACTCGTCACTCGAAAAATTTATTCGGTTACTGTCACCGTAAGTGACCGTAAGTGTCACCGTAAATCATAATCCCTTTACTGGTAATAATATCAGTCATGAACGCCTCCTGTTAATGGTATCTTTTTAATAACGCACCCATTATGGCGCATTTAGAAGCCGAGCGGGGCATCCATACCATTACCGTACTACCCATACCTGTTGACTATGGAACAAGGATCAACCCGAGTTCTTCTTCTGGGTCAAAACTTTCTGGAAAAATAGTCTCTTTATCATATTCGGTTTCAAAAAACTGCACATTTTTAAAAATCGAACGAGAAAAATTTACCGCCCTAATCGAAGACTTAACACCATAACAATCTGGTAGAAAGCTAGAATCGACTATTTTTTCATTTACAAAACGAGCTCCATCTAAGGTTGTACCAACAAATTGTACATTTTCAAATTCACAATTTCTAAATAACCCATCAAGCCCAATTACCCCCCTAAACTCAACAGAATCCATCCGAACATTATCAAACTTTGCGTTGTCAAAAATGCATAAGTTAAAACCCACATTAGAAAAAGATGCTCCCGAAAAGTCATTATCGTAAAATTCAGTAAGCTCGAATTCAATATCCCTAAAATCACAATCGCAAAAAGATGTTTCAGAGAAATGCTCATTTGCAACTATTGGCAAATTTTTAAGATCTCCATGCTTCCTCGTTTGCTTTGAAAAAATCAAAATTCCTTTACGGTCTTTAACCTCGATTGTTATCGGTTTTTTCACTTTGATCGCCCTTATTTTTTGACATGCGCGTCTAATTTTTTGTAAAAAACACGCCATAAATAGGTTATTATCCGCCTATGCCCTTGCCTTGTTGTGTAGTTTGGCCCTGGGCCAAATTCAGGGATACAATGCTTGTCTTCCAACAATTCTTTTTCTCGCTTTAAAATTTCTCTAAGTACTTTCTGCGCAGCCGCCGGGTATTTAACCCCCTTAACATTATGGCTCCAAACCCCCAATTCACCAACAGCGTAACTGTGATCTTCGTTAATTGTTAGATTATACACGTCCCGTTCTGACGCATCGCCTTTGATGGTGGTGATGATGACGGGGTTGCCACTAGTGCTAGCAATCTCATCACCCACCTTAAACCCAGAAATAGTATGCCATGTGGCGGCGGGCGTTAAGAATGGATGTTCAGGCGTAACAGTAAAAGTGTCAACCTCACCCGCCGCGTCCTTAACCGTAATTTTCTAAAACTAGGGCCGACTGGCCCTCGGCGCTTATGCGCCGCCGTCATGTCGAAGACATGCATACGCATGATGCGGAGCACACGAGCAAAG
>JAMOMM010000302.1 GCA_027067085.1 Hyphomicrobiales bacterium | reverse complement strand
CGTTGGTTTGGCAAAAATGCTTAATGAGAACGATGGTTCGATGCTGAATGAGTATTCGCAAATTTGCCTGCGACGGGTGTGGAAAGCCCAGCGGTTCTCTTGGTGGATGACAGCTATTTTGCACACTCCAGAAGGAGCGCATGATACTTATCAGTCACGGATTGACCAAGCTGATTTGGAGCATCTTTTATCGTCTGATTGCTATGCTAAAATTTTTGCTGAGAATTATGTTGGGTTGCCGTTTGAAGTTTAATGTTATTTTAGGGTGATGCGGCCTGTTTCGATGCCTTTACGGACATTGAAAATGATGATTTGATTGCCCGTTGGTGATTGGGTGTGAACCGTCAAGCGATCACCGTTCATTGTGGTTGATACAATGGTGCTGCCAGCAGGTAACATGCTTTCTAGTTTAAAGCCAATGCGTGGGGCTTTGGTTTTGTTTTTTCCTGATTTAAAGATCAAGCCAGCAACAAGGGCGATCATTCCAACTACCATTAACACGCCAAGTATGATAACTACCCGTTTCATTCGTTTTAAATATTGCGGGTCGGGCTCTGGAATGGCGCTTGCATTTGCAGATTGCGTATTAGCTGAAGAAGTATCTTGGTCCATGAGTTCAGAAAATCCTGATATTAGAGTTCTTGTAGTCGATGAGACACAAGCGGGCGTTCGCCTTGATAAAATGTTGGCAGACGCGATTGAAGATTTTAGTCGCGCGCGGTTGCAAGCTCTCATAACCGCTTTAAGCGTTACTGTAAACGGCAAGGTGCAAACTGTGGCGCGCTATAAAGTAAAAGAGGGTGATGAAATTACGGTGCTTATTCCCCCGCCTGAAGATGCAAGCCCCGTGCCGCAAGATATTCCACTTGATGTTTTTTATGAAGATGATGAGCTTTTAGTCATCAATAAGCCTGCTGGACTGGTGGTGCATCCAGCTATTGGCAACCAAGATGGCACGTTGGTTAATGCCTTGTTGTACCATTGTGGGGATAGTTTGTCTGGCATTGGTGGCGTGCGCCGCCCAGGAATTGTGCACCGTTTAGATAAAGATACTACGGGCCTTATGGTCGTGGCTAAAAATGATGCGGCGCATCATTCATTAAGCGCGCAATTTGCTGCACACGGGCGTGATGGTGTGTTGGAGCGGGCTTATCGTGCTATTGTTTGGGGCGTACTTGGGCGGCCAAGTGGTAAAGTTGATACTCAATTGGGCCGACATCCCCATTCGCGGCTTAAAATGGCGGTGTTGAAAGAAGGCGGTCGTCATGCGGTGACCCATTGGACACGCAAAGAAAGCTTTAAAGACACAAAAGGTCTTGTGGTTGCCAGTGAAGTTGAATGTGTGCTTGAAACGGGGCGAACTCACCAGATTAGGGTTCATTTGGCCCATGTTGGTCACCCTCTTTTGGGCGATATGGTCTATGGCTCAGGTTTTAAATCATCAGCTAAAAACCTAACACCAAAAGGGCAGTCTGCGTTGGCCAATTTTAAACGCCAAGCCCTTCATGCTTATAAATTGGGTTTTGAACACCCGAAAACCAAAAAGAAAATGTTGTTTGAAGCTGATTTACCAGATGACCTTAACGTGTTGATAAATAGTCTTAAAAAGTAATTACCCGACTATTTTACTATGTTTTGTTGGAGAATGACAAATTTGTAACCTAACAATTGACATTCTTCATCCCCATATTGAGGGTAACGGACGAGCATCATAATAAATAGCAAAGCATCTGGTGCTCAAATTGGCGATCTTTTGTCGGATCGCAAGATTATCGGGAAGGCAAAAATATTATGGCTAAAGTAAATACATTACCAGCACTAACCGGTCAGGACGGTTTAAGTTCGTATCTTAATAAGGTGCGTAAATTTCCTATGTTAAAGCCAGGCGAAGAATTGACGCTGGCAAAACAATGGAAAGAAACGGGCGATAGTAAAGCTGCCCATAAGATGGTGACAAGTCATCTGCGTCTTGTGGCAAAAATTGCCATGGGTTATCGCGGTTATGGTTTGCCTGTCAGCGAAATTATTTCAGAAGGCAATGTGGGCCTTATGCAAGCGGTCAAAAAGTTTGATCCAGAAAAGGGTTTCCGCCTTGCGACCTATGCGATGTGGTGGATTAGA
>JAMOMM010000301.1 GCA_027067085.1 Hyphomicrobiales bacterium | reverse complement strand
GATCATCGCAACCATCTATCAACGCATCAACCTGTACTTCAAAGTCTGCATAGTGTTGAGTTGAGGCCCAAATCATAAAAATGAGATGATGAGGAGATACATCGACCAACTTTCCCTGCTCAATCCACTTTTTCAGAACCTGACACTTTTCATCAAGCAATGGTTTTAAATCACCTTTTAAAATGCCCATAATATTTGGCGCACCGTGAAGAATTTCATTGGCAAACAAGCGCGATGCTTTGGGGTTTGAACGTGACATTTCCAGCTTGCGCTCAACATAAGCCCAAATTTCTTCTGCGGGATCGCCATTAGGGTCAAGTTGTTGTAGCGGTTCAAGCCAGCCATCGATTGTTTTTGTCAACAAAGCCACATAGATTTCAGTCTTGGAGCCAAAATAATAAAACACGCTAGACTTAGACATTTCTGCAGCTTGCGCTATTTGCTCGATCGTCGAACCACGATACCCAAAAGTTGAAAAAATCTCTAATGCCGCATCCATAATACGCTGGCGGTTTTTTAGCTGAATTTTAGTTTGTTTTGCGTCTGTCATTTTTCTCAAAATTATTGTTAAATTATTTAGTCAAAAAAACTGGACCGATTGGTCAAAGTATTGCAAGATACATGCAAAAATAAAGATAATTACATTATCGTTACTAGTGGAGTACAGAAAATGGCGCTCGAAGGCAATATGAGAATTAACGGTCAACGCTTGTGGGATACGTTAATGGAGATGGCTAAAATCGGTCCTGGTGTGCGTGGTGGCAATAATCGCCAGACCATGACGGATGAAGATAGTGAAGGTCGTCATCTATTTCAAAAGTGGTGTGAAGCAGCGGGCATGACCATGGGCGTTGATGAAATGGGCACCATGTTTGCGACACGCGCTGGCACCGACCCTGATGCCCTGCCCGTGTATGTTGGCTCGCACTTAGATACCCAACCAACGGGCGGTAAATATGATGGTGTACTTGGTGTGCTTGGTGGATTAGAACTTATCCGTACGCTAAATGACCTTGATATTAAAACCAAGCACCCGATTGTTGTAACCAACTGGACCAACGAGGAAGGCACACGCTTTCCCCCTGCGATGATGGCCTCTGGTGTGTTTGCTGGTAAATTCACCCAAGACTGGGCTTATAACCAAACCGATGCTGATGGCGTTAAAATGGGCGATGAGCTTGAACGTATTGGCTGGAAGGGTGATGAAAAAGTTGGCGCACGCAAAATGCATGCGATGTTTGAATTGCACATTGAGCAAGGCCCGATTTTAGAAGTTGAGAATAAAGACGTTGGTGTTGTCACTCACGGCCAAGGCCTCAACTGGTTGCAAGTCACTGTGACGGGCCAAGAAAGTCACACAGGTTCAACCCCGATGCCAATGCGTAAAAACGCTGGCCTTGGCATGGCGAAAATCACGGTTCTTGCTGATGAAATTGCCTTATCTAACGCCCCCGACGCAGTCGGCGCTGTTGGTCATTGTGATGTTTATCCAAACTCACGCAACATCATTCCGGGCAAAGTGGTGTTCACGGTTGATTTCCGCTCACCGAGCCTTGATGTACAAAAAGACATGGAAGCAAAATTCCGTGAAGGCGCACAAAAAATCTGTGACGCTGATGGTCTTGGTTTGGAAATTGAATTTGTTGGTGGTTTTGATCCCATCACATTTGATGAAGGTTGTGTCACCGCCGTTCGCAATGCGGCCGAGCGACTTGGCTATTCACACATGAACATTGTTTCAGGTGCGGGCCATGATGCCTGTTGGATCAACGCTGTTGCCCCAACCGCGATGATCATGACCCCATGCGTTGATGGCCTAAGCCATAATGAAGATGAAGACATCTCAATGGAATGGGCCACAGCTGGCACGGATGTGTTGTTACATGCGGTGCTTGAGACGGCCGAGATTGTGGAATAGGCTAACCATCGTTATTCCTTTGCTTGAGCGAAAGGCAATAACTTCGTATTGGTGGTTTTGAGGGATGGATCCCTGTGACAAGCACAGGGATGACGATGGGAAAAGATATAATATGAAAAAGGGGTATGTTTATATTTTAGCTTCGAAAAAAGGTGGAACTTTATATGTTGGTGTTACGTCCAACTTACCAAGGCGGATTTATGAACA
>JAMOMM010000300.1 GCA_027067085.1 Hyphomicrobiales bacterium | reverse complement strand
CATCGGTTGAGGCCAACGATCAAATTTTACGCTTCACCGAGCACTTGTTGGCACGCGCTGTTGGCGCATCATCATCACGTCTGGTTTTGGCTTTACTGATGGAAAGCCATACGCAAAACTCTAGTAAGGCAAGTCAACTATTGGGCGATGCATCTGATGCACTACGCCACAACCGAGATTTGTTACAATCTGCGATTGACCACGTTCGACAAGGCATCGCGGTGTTTGATAAAGAACTTAATCTCATTTGTTGGAACCGGCAATTTCGTCACCTATTAGACCTGCCTGCCGACCAAGGGCGAGTGGGTGTCCCTTTGTCAGGTTTGTTGCGCCAAGTCCTAGCTGCAAACGGGTTGAGCGATGAAAGTATCGAGGACGAACTGGTTGAGCGTATCGCGCGACTTTCACTAGACTTTCGCGGCTATCAAGAACGGTTGGACAATCGCGGTGTCATCCTTGATGTGCGCTCAAGTAAAATGCCAGATGGCGGCATTGTTGTTACCTTTGCCGATATTTCAGAAACCGTAGATGCACAATCAGCTCTAGTTCAAGTCAACGAAACGCTAGAGAAACGGGTTGAAGAACGCACAGCAGCGCTCACCACTTTGAACGCGCAATTAGAACATGCAAAGGCTGAAGCTGAGACCGCTAACATTGGGAAAACCCGATTTATTGCTGCCGCCAGCCATGACATTTTGCAACCCTTAAATGCCGCCAAACTTTTTGCTGCGTCATTGGTCGAACGTACCGCAGGTAGGGACGATGAAAAACTGGTTCGCAATGTTGATGCCTCGCTCGAAGCTGTCGAAGAAATTCTCAACGCCTTACTTGAGATTTCAAAACTTGACGCGGGCGCAATGCGCGCCGTAATTTCAGACTTTCCAATTGAGGAAATTTTATCGCCATTGCGCACAGAACTAACCCCTGTTGCCGAAGCAAAGGGATTAAAACTGACCGTTCTTACTTGCTGCCTAACCGTTAGCAGTGACCGCCAGTTGCTGCGCCGTCTGGTTCAAAACCTTTTGACCAATGCCATTAAATACACCCCATCAGGGCGCATTCTTGTTGGCTGCCGACGCTCTGGCAACCAATTGCGTTTAGAGGTTTTTGATACGGGCCCTGGCATTCCAACCAACAAACAAGATACCATCTTTCAAGAGTTTATTCGCTTGAGCGGTACGAGCAGCGAGCAGTCTGGCATCGGCCTTGGTTTGTCCATTGTTAAGCGCATCGCTAAAGTATTGAATCACGACTTAACCCTGACTTCCAAAGTTGGGTTTGGCTCTCGCTTTGCCGTTCGTCTCCCGATCAGCAAGACCATCCCTATTCAACAAAAACCAGCACGGCCAAAACAAGTGTCAACAACCACGCTTGGCAACCTTTGTGTTTTAGTCATCGATAATGATCGCGCGATCATTGAGGGTATGACAATTTTATTATCAGGTTGGGGGTGTCGGGTGTTAACGGCTTCAAACCAAACACAAGCCTTAGCACACGTTAGAAACAAAGCCCTCAACATCAATATTATTCTCGCTGATTACCACCTTGATAAAGGTACAGGGCTTGAATTGATTGATGAGATGAGATCACAAAAAGGGTTGAACATTCCAGCTATCCTCATTACAGCTGATCGCTCGCAACCTGTCATTGAAGCAACGAAAAAACGCGGTATAGGCTATTTGAAAAAACCCGTTAAACCAGCAGCGTTACGCGCTGCCATCGCCCACATCGTTGCCCAGTCGGATGCCGCTGAATAGACTTTAAAAACAATCAAACATAAAGAGTAAAAGCATGCGTCCTATTTCTCAAATGCCAATGAATGTTGCAGCGAAAATCACAACAGTTTTTGCCGATATTGACGATACTTTAACAACCGATGGACGTTTACCCAGTGTTGCTTATTGCGCATTAGAACAATTGTTTGAAGCTGGATTTAACGTCGCTCCAATCACTGGTCGCCCAGCTGGGTGGTGCGATATGATCGCTCGGTTTTGGCCTGTGAGCGGCGTGGTCGGTGAAAATGGGGCGTTTTATTTTTCCTATAACCAAGCCTCAAAAACAATGGGCAGGGAGTTTTTTGCCAGCGAGCAAGATCGCAAAAATAACAAACAAAAGCTTGATGTCATTCG
>JAMOMM010000299.1 GCA_027067085.1 Hyphomicrobiales bacterium | reverse complement strand
TGAGGGTGTCTAGGCTATAGGTGATTGGGCTGATCTTTGGATATTTGTTCGGGTTTGTTTTGAATGGGCTTTGCCCATGCTTATTAGTGAACCCCTCCCTTAGTCCCTCCCACAAGGGGAGGGAGATGAAAAATGGAGTAAAATTTCAAAATCGCTGACCTCCCACAATAGGAGGGAGATGAGAAACGGCGTAAAGTTTCTGAATTGCTACCTTCCCACGAGAGGAAGGAGATATACACTTTGAGCGCGCAGTTGCTCCCCTCCCACTTGTGGGGAGGGGTTGGGGGTGGGGTGCGTGATGACGGGGGGTTGTGGATTGTTGTCGGTATATTGAATGGGCTTTGCCCATGCTTTTTTGACCCCACCCTTTGTCCCTCCCCACAAGTGGGAGGGAAATATGCTGTGCCCATAAAAAAAGACTTTCAAGTCAGATGCTTGAAAGCCTTTGTTTGGAAAATGATTCCAGTATGTATTCGCGCTTAGGCCTCGATTGCCACGCCGCCATCTTCCATGGTTTTCTTTAATTCGCCGCTTTGGAACAATTCTGTAACGATGTCACAACCGCCAACAAATTCGCCTTTAACGTAAAGCTGTGGAATTGTTGGCCAGTCTGAAAAGGCTTTGATGCCTTCGCGAAGGGCACCATTTTCAAGCACGTTTACGGCTTGGAAGGGCACTTGCATGTGACTAAGAATTTGCGTTACGCGTGAAGAAAAACCACACTGAGGTGCCTCAGGTGTGCCTTTCATAAATAGTACCACGTCATTGCCTTTAACAACGCTATCGATCCATTCGTTTACATCTGACATTTTAGTATCTCCAAATTTAGTTTTTAATAGGTGTCTCGGTCGTCAGCGCCAAAGCGTGTAATTCGCCGCCCATTTTGCCTTTAAGGGCAGCATAGACCATTTGGTGTTGTTTGACACGGCTGAGGCCTTCAAATGCGCTTGAGATGATTTTAGCTTGATAATGATTGCTATCGCCGCGCGTGTCGACAATTTCCATAACCGCATCGGGCAGGGCTTCTTTAATCATCGCTTCTAGGACTGATTGTTCCATTGGCATTTGTTTTGTACTCGCTCTTTTGTTCTCTTTTTTCGCTCACGTTGTTCGCTGGTTGCGCTTAAGCGGCGCGCGGCCTGCGCTCCCACTTGGTCGTTAGTCCTCGCGATGCTTGGTCGTTTTTTTGTTCGTTCAAGCGCCGCTGGGGCTGCGCTCCCACTTGGCCGCTAGTCGTTCGTTGTGCTCCTCCGGAGGTTAGCGTATAAATTTTTTTACTCGTCATTCCTGCGATTGCAGGAATCCATTCCAGTGGCCGTTGCGCTGGCTGAGATCGTGGAATAATCCCTTACGCCTGCGCCATATAATTTGGTAGCCAGTCCTCATGTGCAGACTTTAGCATATTAAGCGATATAGTGGCGTGGCCTTGGATAATCAATGCTGTTGATGTCACGGTGCCGATTTTTGTGGCTGGAACGCCTGCACTTTCCGCATTGCGGATGATTTGCGTCACCTTGTCAGGCGAGCAAGTCAGCACATAACGGGCTTGGTCTTCGGCAAAAAGTGTCACAAACGCCTCTTCATCACGCGGAACTTCGATTTTTGCACCGATATTACCCGCCAATGCCATGTCGCTTAGCGCCAGCACTAAGCCACCATCTGAAATGTCGTGTACGGCTGTTGTGTCGCCAGAACGAATGAGGTTGCGGACGAAATCGCCGTTGGTTTTTTCTTTTTCAAGGTCAACGGGTGGTGGTGGGCCTTCTTCGCGGCCTTGCGTATCACGAAGGTATGAGCTTTGACCCATGTGCGTACCGTGGCCACCAATAAGGATGATCGCATCGCCATCATTTTTAAACGCCAGCGTTGCCATATCATCAAGGTTTGGCAACAGGCCAACCCCGCCAATGGTCGGCGTGGGCAAAATGGCTTTGCCGTTGGTTTCGTTATAAAGCGAGACGTTGCCAGACACGACAGGGAAGTTGAGCGCGCGGCACGCTTCGCCAATGCCTTTAATAGCCATGACGAACGTACCCATGATTTCGGGGCGTTCTGGATTGCCGAAATTCAAATTGTCAGTAATTGCTAGCGGATCAGCGCCAACGGCTGTGAGGTTGCGCCAGCATTCGGCAACGGCTTGCTTGCCGCCTTCAAACGGGTCAGCCTCGACATAGCGCGGGGTGACATCGGCGCAACTGGCAATTGCCTTATTGGTGCCGTTAATGCGCACCACGGCGGCATCACCGCCCGGAACTTGCGCGGTGTTGGATTGAATCAGTTGGTCATATTGTTCCCACACCCAGCGCTTTGAGCAATTGTCGGGCGAGCCGACGACTTGCAGCACGGCTTGCGTTAGGTCTGTGGGGGCTTGCATGTCGGTAACAGGGGCTTGCGGGGTTGGTTCAATCCATGGGCGATCATATTCAGGGGCTTCATCGCCCAGTTCTTTGATCGGCAGATTGGCGACTTCATCACCGTTATGCCAGATTGAAAAGCGCATATCATCGGTGGTTTCTCCGACAATAGCAAAGTCCAAACCCCACTTGATAAAGATGGCTTCGGCAATTTTTTCTTTGGCGGGGTCAAGCACCATGAGCATGCGCTCTTGGCTTTCTGATAGCATCATTTCATAGGCCGTCATGCGTTCTTCGCGGCAGGGCACTTTGTTGAGGTCAAGCCTTACACCAAGGCCACCCGATGCACCCATTTCAACGGCAGAGCAGGTCAGGCCCGCCGCGCCCATGTCTTGAATGGCGATAACCGCGCCTGTTTGCATCAGTTCAAGGCAGGCTTCGAGCAGGCATTTTTCGGTGAAGGGATCACCTACTTGTACTGTGGGGCGTTTCTCATCGGCATCATCGGCAAATTCAGCCGATGCCATGGAGGCACCGTGAATGCCATCGCGGCCGGTTTTTGCACCCAGATAAACCACGGGGCGGCCTACGCCTTTGGCAGGTGATAAAAATATTTTATCGGCATCGGCTAAACCAATGGCCATGGCGTTTGTCAGGTTGTTGCCTTCATAACGCTTGTGGAAGTTGACTGAACCGCCAACGGTTGGCACGCCAAAGCAGTTGCCATAGCCGCCAACGCCAGCAACAACGCCAGAGATGAGGTGTTTGTTTTTGTCATAATCAGGCGCGCCGAAAAACAAGGAGTTTAAAGCGGCGATGGGCCGTGCGCCCATGGTGAACACATCACGCAAAATGCCGCCAACACCTGTGGCTGCGCCTTGGTATGGTTCGATGAATGACGGGTGATTGTGGCTTTCCATTTTGAAAATAATGGCTTGGTTGTCGCCAATATCGACAGCACCCGCATTTTCTCCGGGGCCAATGAGGACACATTCAGACTCTGTTGGCAGGGTTTTGAGCCAAAGTTTAGATGATTTGTACGAGCAATGCTCATTCCACATGGCAGAGAAAATGCCCAGCTCGGTAAACGTTGGTTCGCGGCCAATGAGGTCTAAGATGCGCTGATATTCGTCAGGCTTTAGGCCGTGTTCAGCAACCATTTCATCGGTGATTTTGATGTCGTTAGGAAGGTGCGCGCTCATGCTGCGATGCTTTCGAATAGGGGGCGGCAGTCGGTTTTGCCGTGTAGGGCTTCGATCATGTTTTCAGGGTGGGGCATCATGCCGATGACATTGCCTTTAGCGTTGCAAATGCCAGCAATGTCATTCATCGAGCCGTTTGGGTTAGTGCCATTGGCATAGCGGAAAACGATTTGACCATCGCCCTCAAGGCGTTTGAGGGTTTCATCATCAACATAATAATTGCCATCATGGTGGGCAACAGGGCAGGTGACTTGATCGCCTGTGTTCATTTTTGAAGTGAAAAAAGTTGAATCATTTTCAACGCTTAGCGTGACCTGTTTGCAAACAAATTTAAGATTGGCATTGCGCATCAACGCGCCGCGCAACATGCCTGTTTCAACCAAAATTTGAAAGCCGTTACAAACGCCTAAAACCTTGCCGCCTTTATTGGCGTGTTCCACAATGGCTTTCATAATCGGTGAACGCGCGGCAATGGCTCCACAGCGCAAATAATCACCGTATGAAAAGCCGCCCGGAATAACCACAAGGTCGGTATCGGGCAGTGATGTTTGCGTATGCCAAACGGTTTGGGTTTTAGCACCTGACACATTCTCAAGCGCCATAATCATATCGCTTTCGCGATTAAGACCAGGGAATTGGATGATGGCTGTTTTCATTTTAGAACCTCAGTTTTTTCTCTCCCGCGTGGGGAGGCCCTTCTAGGAAGGATGGCAGCGCGTGAGCGCTGGTCGGGTGGGGTGCGTGTGGGTATGAACTTTTGGTGTTGAGTAAAAGTGGCCCCACCCCTAACCCCTCCCCACAAGAGGGAGGGGGACTTCTTTATTTAGACAATTTCTATCTCGTAGTTTTCAATGACTGTATTTGCTAAAAGTTGTTCGCACATGTCTGTGGCGCGGGCTTTTGCTTCGTCTTTTGAAAAAGCTTCGATGTCGAGTTCGAAGTATTTGCCTTGGCGGACATTATCGTAGCCGTCGAACCCTAGAGAACCGAGCGAACCCATGATGGCTTTGCCTTGGGGGTCTAAAACGCCGTTTTTGAGGGTGACTTTAATCATTGCTTTCATTTTGTTTCGCTCACTTTGTTCGCTTCTTTTTCGCTCTAGCGCCGCTAGGGCTGCGCTCCCACTTGGTCGCTAGTCCTCGCGTTGCTCGTCCGTTGTTTGTTTGCGCTCTGGCGGTGCGCGGCCCGCGCTCCCGTCGTTCGCTGCGTTGGTCTGGCGGGGCACCGGGTGTTTAGTCTGACTTTACCAATACGGGCTTAGACGGTTTGGGTTTGCCAGTTTCTTCTTTAAGGATACCTAAGCGTCTTGCAACTTCGGAATAGGCTTCGACAAGATCGCCAAGATCGCGGCGGAAATTGTCTTTGTCTAGTTTACGATCGGTTTCTATATCCCACAATCGGCAGCTGTCGGGTGAAATTTCATCGGCCAGAATGACTCGTGAAACTTCGCCATCGAACTGACGGCCAAATTCGATTTTGAAATCGATAAGACGAATACCAATGGCGGAAAACATTCCACACATAAAATCGTTAATCCGCGTGGTCATGTTAATCATATCATCAAGCTCGCTTGGGCTGGCCCAACCAAAAGCGGTGATATGTTCTTCGGCAACCAATGGATCGCCCAGCGCATCGTCTTTATAACAAAACTCGATAATTGAGCGGGGCAGTGCATCGCCCTCCGTCAGGCCAAGTTGTTTGCAAATTGAACCAGCGGCCACATTACGGACAATGACTTCAAGTGGAATGATTTCGACCTTATGAATCAACTGCTCGCGCATGTTAAGGCGTTTGATAAAATGGGTTGGAATACCCAAATCGTTAAGCCTTGTAAAAATCAGCTCGCAAATGCGATTGTTCAACACACCTTTGCCATCAATAATGGCATGCTTTTCAGCGTTATAGGCGGTGGCATCGTCTTTGAAGTGAACGATCAATGTATCAGGATCTGGACCTTCATAAAGGATTTTGGCTTTGCCTTCGTAAAGGCGAGTTTTGCGGGACTTCATGCGCGTAAGCTTTCGATATGTTGAGTTGAAAAGCGGTTAGTAATGCGATTCGCTTGTTTCTCTGGTGGTACGGCTATGACTAAAGTCTGTAGTTAGCTCAAATTTGCTGAATCTACAATCAATCTTCGCGCGTTATCACAAGCCAATTGCCGCATTATGCAATCTGACGGTAATTTAACGTTGCTAAGTGTTGAACTGTGGCCGTAAGGAGGCTATCTGAAGAGGGAAGAAGAATTTAATTATCGTTTATAGATATTTTAGGAGACAATAGCTAATGGCTGGAATGGATGGACGTGAAGATGCTTTTGAATCTAAATTTGCACACGATGCGAATTTGCAATTTAAAGCGGAAGCACGACGTAACAAATTGCTCGGGTTATGGGCTGCTGATCTTATGGGTATTACGGGTGAGGCTGCTAATGATTACGCAAAAGAAGTGATTAAGGCAGACTTTGAAGAAGCTGGTGATGAAGATGTGTTTCGCAAAATTCGTGGTGATTTTGACGCGAAAAAGGTTGAGCAATCTGACCATCAAATTCGGCGTACAATGTCTGAGTTAATGGTAGAAGCTGTTAAGCAAATTGAGGCTGGCGAATAATTGATGGCTAGTAAGCCATAATGTTGCAATCATTAAGCGGTCTGGAGCTTCCAGACCGCTTTTGTGTTTGTGGATGAATATCTTGAAATGTGTAATTTGCGTAAGGAGCGGAGATGATTTGTAAACTTGATGCTGGACGTGAGAAAGTTCTCAACACCTTGTTGGATGTTTCTTTGGCAGCAGGCCCGCTAAGCGCAATTACTGATAAATACTTTACCAATACCAGCCAGATTGTTACGGCGCAAAATGATGCCGAAGTTACGTATGCGGTGTTTTTGCGCAGACGTTCTATCGCAGCGATTGAACCAGCCATTCGGTTGATAAAAAGACTTGTACCTGAAGCACAAGTGACACGGTTTTTTAAAGAAGGCGAAAAGGTTCCTGCCGAAGATAAATTGTTAGAAATTACAGGGCCGATGTCGAAACTTTCTGAAGTTGAGACGGTGATGCTGCAAAAAGTTGGCTTCCCATGTATTTCGGCAAAAAACGCTCATGCGATGTGTATTTCGGTGCCAAATGCTAAATTTATGGATATGCATGCACGCCATGCTTCGGGTGCAGAGATGAATATGCTGGCTTCTTATGGAGCCGCTGTTGGGTCAGATGCTGCACGTGCAGATGATGAAAACGTTCAAGGTTTTGTCGGATCGTCACAAGATTTAACGGCACCATTGTTTGGCGCACAAAAAGGTATGGGGACGATGCCCCATTCGTTGATTGGTTTTGCTGATGGTGATGTGCTTGAAGCAACGAAAATGTTTCACCAACAATTGCCTGATGCGCCAGCTTGTGTGGCCTTGGTTGATTATGAGGGCCGTGAAACAACCGATGCGCTGCGTTGTGCTGAATGGTTTTTTAATAGTGAAAAGCTGCACGAGAAGGGTAAAACCTTTGGCGTGCGCCTTGATACTCACGGTGGGCGGTTTTCGCAAGGTTTGAGCTTTGATCGTTCGGTTGATATTGTTGGCGACTTTTTGGGAGTTGAAGGTGAGTACAATATTGTTGAGCGGATTTTGGGACCGGGGGCTGTTCATCTTGATGCCGGTAACTTGATGGTTGATCGGGTGCGCCGAATTTTGTTTGGTGCAGGGGTATCAGCCGCCTCTATTATTCATATGCGTAAAACACTTGACGATAATGGTTTTGACCAAGCCCAAATTGTTGCATCGTCTGGGTTTAACCCGCAAAAATGCCATGTCATGGGGGCCGCTGGTGTGCCAGTAGATATGATCGGGACTGGAAGCTTTTTGCCTGCAACATTGACGGAAACCTACGCTACTGCCGATATTATCGCTTATAATGGTACGCGGCGGGTAAAGCTGGGCCGTGAGTTTTTGATCGATTAAATGCCTTCTCTCAACCGCTGTTTGAGTTTATATTTAACCCGTGTACGGATCGTTTGCCTTTGATGTGGCCAACTTAATTATAGCTCAGAGCGGCCTTTAGTTCTCCCAAATGTTTTTCATATCTTTTCCATCGATTGATGGATGATGTATAAATTGGTTGGCGAACTTGGGCGCGGCTAGGTGTGGAAATGGTTCGCTTTGTCTGGTGGAAATCAAGGCAGGCATCATTCCATTTAAGGTCGATATGGTCGATGAGCGCGCGACTTAATTCTTTTTGTGATGCGATGAGGTCTTCATATTGAAGATCATAAATCGTTAAGGGTAGAACTTTGGCCCAATGATCCATAAGATTTGAATAATCACGATAATATTGCCCCAGCTTTGTTAAGTCTTTGGTGTAGGCGTGTTGATCGTTGAATTGGTTCATATAACAAGATACGCAGGTGTCCATCGGATCGCGTTTGCAATGGATGATATGGGCATTTGGAAACATCAATGCAATTAAGCCCAGCGCCTCGAAATTGTGGGGGAGTTTGTCGACTACGCGGCGGGCTTTGCGAGAGTGGCGATCAAGAGCTTTAAGGTACGCGCTTGCCATTTGTTTTATATCGCGATCTGTAAGTGAGGTGACTTTGTCTCGATAAGCCTGCGGCGTTGCGTGTGCGTTACCAAACTGTTCGGCGAGTATTTTACCCAGATCGGGCATTTCACCAGCCCCTTTTACTTGTGGGTGGCTGTCGAGGATTTGTTCGACTAACGTGGTTCCAGAGCGCGGCATGCCGACGATAAAAACAGGTCGCTGGTCAGTAAGGCCAAAGGTTTGGCGTTGTGAAAAGAATGAAGGTGAAAAGACCTCTTTTTGTACTGTTCTGATGGCATGTAATTCTTCGGTTGAAAAAATGCCGCCAGACATTTTGTTGCCCGTGTGAAAGTGTGTAAAGGCCTTGTCCCATTTCCCAAGGTCGTTGGCAATTTTTCCAGCTGAAAGATGTAATTGCTCAATTGTTTCTTGCGGTGTGTCAGGGGCGCTGATTAGCTTTTCAAATGATTGAAGTATTTCATTGCCAGATTGTTGATGATTGCAGGCGTTTGCAAGGCCGCGAATAGCTTCTGTGTTAAAAACATCGATGGAGAAAACGTCGGTAAAAAGAGTGTAAGCTTCGTCGTTTTTACCAAGATCAAGCAAAGTGTCGGCAAGAGTGGTTTTTGCAATAAGGCTGTTTGGGTTTAATTTTATTGCGTTGGTAAACGCGTTGGCGGCTTCTTGACCGCTTTCCATCTCCCTATAAACCAGCCCCAAATTCATCAATGCTTCGAAAAACTTTGGTTTGAGGGCTAAGGCTTTGCGCAGATGAGGCAGGGCTTTAAGGTGCTGATGGGCAGCAATAAATGAGTTGGCCAAATTGTTTCGGTAGTTTGGTTCTTTAGGGGCTGCTTTAACGGCGCGCGTTAGAAACTCAATCGACATGTCTGTTGCATTGGCTTCAAGGACTAATATGCCGAGACGGTTGAGAGCTTCAGGGTGGCGTGGATTATCGCGAAGTACAGTTTGGAACTGACGCTCTGCAGTTTGTAATTCGCCGCGGGCATGTGATTCAATGCCAGCTTTTATTAACTCAGCGTGTTTTGCAGCATTGAGATTTGGTGCAGTTTTGTTTTTCATAGATACGATTTTAAACGTATTCTTGCTAAAGAAAAAGGCTGGTTAAGAGTTTAACCAGCCTTTTGAATGTTTTTATACAAGTGGGAAACTAAAAGCGGAAGCTTAGGCCAGCTTGAATGTTGTGGGAAAAGAGGTCGAACTTTTTTGTGGGTCCAAATGAGCTAATATGTTTGACGCTAAGAACACCGCGGAGGCGGTACCCAACATCTAAGTCAATAGACTCTGCAATGGCATATTTTACACCAGCACCGACTTGGAAAGCAAAGCCAACAGAAGTCTTTTTGGGCACAGGACCTAAATTATTGGGATTCTCGGTTACGATGCCGATACCCGTACCAGCACCAACATATGGCGTAAAGGCGGTTTCATTGTCAAAGTCATACCAAGTATTTGCTAGAACATTGATTGTTGAAAACTTAAACTTGAAAGGAGCGATAAAAACGCCGCCAAGTTTAATATTCTTGGTTTTAAGTTGTGAATAGGACACTTCCAGTTCATGGCGCAGATTTGGCATAAATATACCTTTTACACCAATGGCGCCACCAGCGGTAAAACCTACATTGTTTCCGCTAAACTTATAAGTAGTAGGAACGAAAGTGGTCCGCAATTTAGGCTCATGATAAAAACTGGCTCCACCAAACGCGCTGACATACCAGTTCATTGTTGAATCAAGGTCTGCCGCGTGAGCCGATGTTGGCATTGCCAAGGCAATTGCCGCTGCGCTTGTCGCCATTAAAATAGTTTTTTTCATTTCGCCCTCTCTCTGACAATCAATAAATGATAGCCATCTGATGTTTACCTTCGGTTAACCTTTGGTACGCAGGAGTATGAAAGGAGTCAAGTCTCTTGAAGAAATACACGTTGTGTGAGGTTGAATTATATACTGTGTGGTATTTTTATCACTAATTTTTATTGGTCGCGTGTAAACGTCCAGTTGTTTTCATCTGACAGCTCGGGTTGGTATTTATAGCCGCCTGTGGTGAAGTCTTTTAAGGCTTGGGTGCCTAAAATGTGGTTTTTAATGATGTAACGGGCCA
>JAMOMM010000298.1 GCA_027067085.1 Hyphomicrobiales bacterium | reverse complement strand
ATTGATTGATGGTTTAAAGCTGGGCGATCAGAATGGAAAGGCCATTATTGAGGCGCGCGCAAAATGAAAACAAAATTGCTTTTTGTAATGGCGATGCTTGTGCTTTTAACTGGTTGTAAGGACGATCAGGCCACTGGACCCGTTGATATTAAATACGACCGTGAAGTGTGTGAATACTGCAAGATGATTATTTCTGACCCTCGCTTTGCTGCTGAAGTGCGCTTAACCAAGGGCGGTAAGGTTTTTAAATTCGATGACATGGGCGGGGTTATTTTGTGGTTGCAGCATGAAAAGCCGGGCGAAACACCGCAAACTGAAATTTGGGTAAGAGATATGAAAACGGGCACTAAATGGCTTGATGCTAAAAAGGCATTTTATATCGGTAAGCAACACTCGCCTATGGAATATGGTTTTGGCGCTGTTGCTGAAAAAGAAACGGATGCCATTAGTTTTGCGGAAATGAGAAAACAAGTGATCGCGCATGGTTCGACAAGTCGATGCGCGCCACCTCCTCAAACAGGTGAGCGCCCCAGTATTGATGCTGTTGGACAAAAGGGTTAGGGGCGTTGATATGAACGGGTTTTGGCTTTCGACAAGATTAGATATTTCTGAATCACTGCGTTCGCGGTGGTTCCTACTTTATGGCTTAGTGTTTGGCGGCATTGTCATCACATTGATGGTTTTCGGATTGACTGAATCGCGCGTGATGGGCTTTACAGGTCTGTCGCGATTGCTGGTTACGTATGTACAATTATCGATGGCCATTTTACCAATTTTCATTCTCATCACCACTGTGCGCTCGCTGGCAGGCGATCGTGAGGCTGGCGTTTATGAGTATATGCTGGCGCAACCAATTTCTTTGGCGGCGTGGTATTGGGGTAAGTTTTTTGGCCGCTTTATCGTGGTTTTCACACCCGTTATTCTTTCAATGGCTGTTGCCGTTGCGTGGGGTGCCATTCGTGGCGCTGAAGTTCCTGTTTATCACTTTGTTTGGTATTGCGGGTTAATCATGTCTTTGTCCTTATGCTTTCTGGGGATTGGGTTTCTCATTTCGAGCATGACACGATCTTCTGATGTGGCGCAAAGCGCGGCGTTCTTTTTGTGGCTGCTGCTTTTGCTGTTTATTGATCTTGTTCTGTTAGGAATGATTATTCGCGCCCAGGCTCCACTGGAAACGGTGGTTGTGCTTGCACTGGCTAACCCGCTGCAAGTCTTTCGAACATCAGCGATGATCTTGTTTGATCCTCAATTGATTTTGCTTGGGCCATCTGCTTGGATTATTCTCGATGCTTTTGGTCATCTGGGATACTTACTTTGGGGGTTGTTTTACCCTGCAATAGTTGGCTTGATAACAGGTGGTGTTGGCTACCTTGTTTTCCGCCGTGGTGATTTGGTCTAAGTAAATATTTACTGACGTTCTGATTGTTTTTGATTTAATTTTTTGACCCCCACGCGATGCATTTGCAGTGGGGATGATTAGTCATGCTTTGGTTTTTGCTTTAGGCTTAAACTATATATGTTTAAAATAGTTGTTTACAAACCTCGAAGCTGACGTTTAAGCTTTAAAAAATCAAAAAAACCATTGCCACTAATTTTTTGCAAATGTTTGCAATTTCTTGGATTAGAGGTGTACGGAGGAACGAGGATGCGTGTTGCTTGTCTTGGAGGCGGCCCTGCTGGTTTGTATTTTGCGATCTCTATGAAATTGCGAAATCCAGCCCACGACATCACAGTGTTTGAACGCAATAAAGCCAATGACACATTTGGTTGGGGTGTGGTGCTTTCTGATGATGCATTGGAAAATATGCAAGACAATGATCCGGCAAGCACCAACGCTATTCGCCAAGAGTTTGCATATTGGGATGATATTGCATTGGTTCATAAGGGCAAGCGTCTGGTTTCTGGTGGTCATGGTTTTGCAGGCATTGGGCGCAAAGCCATGTTGGTTATTTTGCAAATGCGGGCAAAAGAGTTAGGGGTAAACTTAGCGTTTGAGACGGAGATTAATTCAGCAGGCGACTACAAGGATAATTATGATCTCGTGGTTGCAACCGATGGCATTAACTCAGGTGTTCGCCGTGAATATGAAGAGTATTTTAAACCTGACATTGATGTGCGGCTTTGCAAATTTATCTGGCTCGGCACCAAGCAGAAATTTGATGATGCTTTTACGTTTATCTTTGAACAGACCGAACATGGATGGGTGTGGGTCCACGCCTATCAGTTTGATAATGACATGGCCACGGTGATTGTGGAATGCACCAATGAAACGTGGGACAAGATCGGTTTTGAGAACTTTTCGAAACAACAAACCATTGCCAAGTGTGAGGAAATATTTGCCGACCATTTAGATGGCAACGCACTGGTTTCAAACGCCGATCATTTGCGTGGTTCAGCCGTATGGATGAATTTCCCACGGGTGATCTGTGAGAAATGGTATCATGAAAATGTTGTGTTAATGGGCGATGCGGCGGCAACAGGGCATTTTTCCATCGGTTCTGGTTCGCGTTTGGCATTTGATAGTGCTATTTCGTTGGCAAATTTTCTTCATAGCGAACCTACAATGGAAGCTGCCTTTAAGCGTTATCAAGAAGAGCGACGGATTGAGGTTTTGCGGTTGCAGTCTGCGGCGAGAAATTCGCTCGAGTGGTTTGAAGAGGTTGAGCGCTATCTCGATCTTGACCCTATTCAGTTGAACTATTCGTTGTTGACGCGCTCGCAACGGATTTCTCATGAAAACTTACGACTGCGCGACCCTGATTGGCTTCGATCCGCTGAGGTTTGGTTCAATAAACAAGCAGGTATCGATAGTGAACGGCGGCCAATGTTTGCTCCATTTTCCTTGCGTGAAATGGCATTAGAAAATCGCATTGTCGTTTCTCCGATGGCGCAATACAAAGCGAAAGATGGGTGTCCGAACGATTGGCATCTCATTCATTACGGCGAGCGGGCAAAAGGTGGCGCGGGTCTGGTTTTTACAGAGATGACCTGTGTGTCAGCTGATGGGCGGATTACCCCTGGTTGCCCAGGGCTTTATGACCCCAAACACGAAGTTGCATGGCGGCGAATTGTCGATTTTGTTCACGCGGAAACCGAGGCTAAAATTTGTTGCCAGATTGGTCACTCAGGCCGTAAGGGCTCGACCCAACTTGGTTGGCAGGAAATGGATGCACCGCTGGAAAGTGAGAATTGGGATTTGGTTTCTGCATCGGCCATTGCATGGTCGACCAACAATGCGGTGCCGCGCGAAATAACCCGCAGTGAGATGGATGAGGTTCGTGAGAAATTTGTTGCGGCAACTGAAATGGCAGATCGCGCTGGCTTTGATATGGTTGAGTTGCACGCGGCACATGGCTACTTGATTTCATCATTTATCACACCAGTTTCGAACCACCGCGAAGATGAATATGGTGGTTCGTTGGAAAACCGCATGGCGTATCCTTTAGAGGTTTTCAAAGCGATGAGGGCTGTATGGCCTGATAGTAAACCAATGTCGGTGCGAATTTCGGCCAATGATTGGTTGGGTGAAAATGGCATCACACCGCAAGATGGTGTTGAAATTGCGAAGATGTTTTCAGCTGTCGGTGTCGATCTCATCGATGTATCAGCGGGGCAAACGTCATGCGAGGGCGAGCCTGTTTATGGACGGATGTTCCAAACGCCGTTTTCGGATCGTATTCGTAATGAAGCTGGCCTGAAAACCATGGCGGTTGGCAATATTTATGAAGCCGATCATGTGAATTCAATTTTAATGGCTGGGCGTGCTGACCTAGTGGCGATTGGGCGACCTCATTTGGCTGATCCATATTGGACGTTGCACCATGCCACTCAAGTCGGTGACCGCCATCAAAATTGGCCCTTGCCGTATGAAGCTGGCCGCGATCAGGCATGGCGTTTGGCTGATCGTGAAGTTGAAATTTTGGGGAAGGTGTGATGGTTGAAACCAAACACGTTGTTGTCACGGGAGGCGGTTCTGGCGTTGGGGCTGACATTGCGCGAACGTTTCATAATGGGGGTGCGAAAGTCACAATTTTTGGCCGCAATGAAACTGCGCTGAAACGGCAATCATTGCCTTATCAGGTCTGTGATGTGACCGATGCATCGGCCGTCAAAAAAGCATTTGAGGCTGCAAGAAAGCAACACGGGCCCGTTGATATTGTTATTGCCAATGCAGGCAATGCACTTAGCAAACCATTTATCCAAATGAGCCAAGAGGATTTAAGCGCCATGTTGGCGGTCAACCTTGTTGGTGTGTTTAACACGTGGCAACACGGTCTTGCAGATATGGTTGAGCGCGATTGGGGACGGTTGATTGTTGTCGCTTCAACTGCCGGGCTTAAAGGTTACCCTTATGTGAGTGGGTATTGCGCGGCAAAACATGGTGTGATTGGCATGATGAAGGCTTTGAGTTTAGAGCTTGCAAAAACTGGAATTACTGTGAATGCGATATGCCCCGGTTTTACCGAAACGCCGCTGCTTGCCCGCTCGATTGAAAATATTGTGGCGACGACCAAAATGAGCGATGTGGACGCGGCAAAAATACTTAAAAACAACAACCCGCAACAACGCTTTATCCAAACGGATGAAATTGCAAGTGCTGCGATGTGGTTGTGTGATGAGGCTTCTCGTTCTGTCACTGGGCATAGCTTGAGTATCTCAGGGGGTGAAATATGAATTTCAAAGATATTGATTTAGTTCAAGAGCCAAACTCAAAAAGCAGTTTGCGATTGTGGATTCGGTTGCTCAAATCAAGCCGTATTATTGAAAATAAATTGCGTGATAAATTGCGTCGTGAGTTTTCTACGACCATGCCTCGGTTTGATGTCATGGCGGCTTTGTTTCGGTTTGAAAAAGGCTTGAAAATGAATGAGTTGTCAAAACTGCTCATGGTTTCAAACGGTAATGTCACGGGTATTGTCGACCGGTTGGTAAAGGACGGGTTGATTGTACGGATGTCTGTGGCGGGAGATCGCAGAGCATTTGAAGTGCGTTTAACCAAAAAGGGTCATCAAGAGTTCTCACATCAAGCGCAACAGCATGAAGCATGGGTTGATGAGATGCTGGCATCCTTTTGCGAAAAAGATTCTGAAGAGTTGCTGCAAAAGCTTGATGGTTTGATTTCCGCATTGAGTGACCCGAGTTTAGAGGTGAAAAAATGACGACGATGAGAACTAATGTTGAGCATTTTAATTGCGAAGTTAAAGCGGGCATTGCCGTGATTTGCTTGGATCGACCTGAGCGAAAAAATCCTTTGACGTTTGAAAGTTATGGTGAGTTGCGCGATTGGTTTCGTGATCTGGTTTATGCCGATGATATTAAGGCCGTTGTGTTTAATTCTAACGGTGGCAATTTTAGTTCGGGCGGTGATGTGCATGATATTATTGCGCCGTTGACTAAAATGTCGATGAAAGAGTTGTTGGCGTTTACGCGAATGACGGGCGATCTGGTTAAGGCAATGGTCAATTGTGGTAAGCCTGTCATTGCAGCGGTGGACGGTGTTTGTGTTGGGGCTGGTGCGATTATCGCCATGGCCAGCGATCTGCGTGTTGCATCGCATGATGCAAAGACCGCATTTTTGTTTACGCGGGTCGGGCTTGCTGGTTGTGATATGGGGGCTTGCGCGATTCTGCCTCGAATTATTGGGCAAGGACGTGCTGCGGAATTATTATATACGGGGCGCTCGATGAGTGCTGATGAAGGCGAGCGGTGGGGTTTCTTCAGTCAAGTTGTAGATGCAGGTGAATTGGAAACTTGTGCAATGGCTCTGGCAAACCGTATTGCCAGTGGGCCAGGCTTTGGCAACATGATGACCAAAACAATGCTTGCCCAAGAATGGTCTATGTCGATTGAGCAAGCCATTGAAGCAGAAGCTCAAGCCCAAGCTATCTGTATGCAAACGAAAGACTTTGAACGGGCTTATAAGGCGTTTGTTCGTAAGCAAAAACCAATATTTGAGGGCGATTGATGTCAGATAAAAGTTTCCTAGATTGGCCGTTTTTTTCACCACAGCACAAAACTCTTGCGATAGAGTTGGATGAATGGGCAGCCTGTGAATTGGGAAATGTGGATCACTTAGATGTGTATTTGACGTGTCGCTCATTAGTGAAGAAACTAGGGCGCGACGGCTGGCTGAACTACTCAGGCGTTGATGAAGGCAAAGACCGATTGGATGTTCGCAGCCTTTGTCTTATTCGTGAAACCCTTGCGCGTTATGATGGTTTGGCAGATTTTTCCTTTGCGATGCAAGGCTTAGGAACAGGGGCCATTTCGCTTTTTGGCACCAAAGCCCAACGCCAAGAATGGTTGCCCCTAACACGCAGCGGAGAGGCTATTTCAGCGTTCGCATTAACCGAACCGCAATCGGGTTCTGATGTTGCCAATTCAACAATGACTGCAACTCGCGATGGCAATGATTTTGTTTTGAACGGTGAAAAAACCTGGATTTCAAATGGCGGTATTGCCGATGTTTATACGGTTTTTGCCCGCACGGGTGAGGCGGCAGGCGCAAGGGGCTTATCGGCGTTTATTGTTCGCGCAGATACGGCTGGTTTTGAAATTACGGACCAACAACAAACCATTGCTCCGCATCCTTTAGCAACGTTGCAGTTTAACGATTGCCGCATTCCAGCAAAGGATCAATTGGGAAAAGGTGGCGAAGGCTTTAAAATTGCCATGTCGGTTCTTGATGTGTTTCGATCAACGGTTGGTGCGGCTGCATTGGGGTTTGCGCGGCGTGCTTTAGATGAAGCTTTAAAGCGAGTGCAAACGCGCCATGTGCAAGGAGCCCCCTTGTTTGATTTGCAAATGGTGCAAGGTCATATTGCCGATATGGCGCTGGATGTGGATGCGGCAGCTTTGTTGGTTTATCGCGCCGCTTGGGCAAAAGATAACGGTGCTCCACGCGTGACGCGCGAGGCGGCGATGGCCAAACTGTTTTCGACAGACCAAGCCCAAATTATTATTGATAAGGCGGTGCAATTGCACGGTGGAGATGGCGTTAGATCAGGTGAAACGGTGGAAAAACTTTACCGCGAAATTAGGGCGCTTCGAATTTACGAAGGTGCTTCTGATGTTCAACGGGTGATTATTGCCAGAGAAACGATGAAAAATTTTAGTGATGGAGGAAATGTATGAGTTGCCCATTTGATCCAAAGAATGACGGTGCCCAGATGGATTTTGACGGGCGTATGTCCTATGGAGATTATCTGCAAATTGATAAAATCTTGTCTGCGCAACATTGCATGAGTGATGCGTCAGATGAGTTGTTATTTATCATCCAGCATCAAACCAGCGAACTTTGGATGAAACTGTTATTGCATGAAGTCGCAGCGGCCCGTTCTGCAATTACCAACGATCAACTTCCTCAGGCGTTTAAACTTCTAGCGCGAGTATCTAAAATTTTGGAGCAACTTAATAATGCTTGGGATGTGCTGCGGACAATGACACCAAGCGATTACACAAAGTTTCGTGACACCTTGGGGCAAAGCTCTGGTTTTCAGTCGCTACAATATAGAATGATTGAGTTTGCATTGGGCAATCGCAACGAAGCAATGCTGCGGCCCCACGCGCATGTTCCAAGTGCTTTGGAAGCGCTAAACCAAGAACTTGCAACGCCAAGCTTATATATTGAAGTGCTGCGATATGCACAGCGCCAAGGTATGGAATTGCCAAGTGATGTTTTAGATACGGTGCTTACCACGCCTCACCCTGCCAACGAACAAGTGAGTGCCATGTGGGCAATCGTTTATCGTGACCCTGAAGCTCATTGGACGCTTTATGAGTTGGCGGAAAAACTAATGGATCTAGAAGATTACTTTCGACGTTGGCGATTTAATCATGTCACCACGGTGGAACGGGTAATCGGGTTTAAACGCGGTACGGGCGGCACGGCAGGTGTTAGCTATCTTAAACGTATGTTGGCGGTGGAATTGTTCCCTGAACTTTGGAACGTTAGAACGGAGCTGTGATGATGAATTTAAATCTTGGTCCAAGCGCGCATGTTGATACTTTTTCTAGAGATAATTTGCCTCCAGCAAACCTATGGCCAGATTTTCTACTTGATGGATTTGAGTACCCTACAGAACTAAATGTTGGCGTTGAGTTGACCGATGCGATGGCAAAAAAGGGCTTTGGCGATCACACCGCGTTAATTGGTAATGGTAGACGGCGCACATATAAAGAGCTTACCGATTGGACCAACCGAATTGCCCATGTCCTAGTTGAAGATTTTGGGTTGATAGCAGGGAACCGCGTGCTTATTCGTTCAGCCAATAACCCTGCAATGGTGGCGTGTTGGTTGGCAGCGACAAAGGCGGGCGCGGTTGTTGTTAATACCATGCCAATGTTGCGAGCGGGCGAATTGGGAAAGATTGTCGATAAGGCCGAAATTACCTTAGCGCTTTGCGATACTCGTTTAATGGATGAACTATCGATGTGCGCTAACGATAGTAAGTTTTTAAAGAAGGTGGTCGGATTTGATGGAACATCGAACCATGATGCAGAGCTCGATCGCTTGGCGTTGGAAAAGCCTGTTCAATTTGAAGCTGTAAAAACGGGACGTGAAGATGTCGCGCTTTTAGGGTTTACCTCTGGAACAACGGGTGAACCAAAGGCAACGATGCACTTTCATCGCGACCTGCTTATTATTGCTGACGGCTATGCTAAGGATGTTTTAAATGTGGTGCCTGAAGATACTTTTGTTGGGTCTCCGCCTCTTGCGTTTACCTTTGGTCTTGGCGGGTTAGCGATTTTTCCACTGAGGTTTGGGGCCGCTGCAACTTTGCTTGAAAATGCATCACCGCCAAATATGATTGATATCATTCAAACCTACAAAGCAACGGTATGTTTCACCGCGCCAACGGCATACCGCGCGATGCTAGATGCAATGGAAGACGGGGCTGATTTATCGTCGCTTCGCGTGGCGGTGTCGGCAGGCGAAACATTATCGGCGCACATTTATCACACGTGGCTAGAGAAAACCAAAACACCAATGCTTGATGGTATCGGGGCAACAGAGTTGTTACATATTTTCTTGTCGAACCATTTTGATGACCATCAACCAGATTGCACAGGCAAACCGACACGAGGCTATGAGGCGAAAATCATTGGTGAGGATGGGCGAACGGTTGAAGATGGACAAGTTGGGCGTTTGGCCGTGCGCGGACCAACGGGGTGTCGCTATTTAGCAGATGAGCGCCAAGGCGATTATATTGTTGATGGATGGAATGTGACCGGTGATGCTTTTTATAAAGACACAGACGGGTTCTTTCATTTTGTTGCGCGCAACGATGATATGATTGTTTCATCGGGCTATAATATTGCTGGCCCTGAGGTTGAGGGGGCGTTGTTGAAACATGATGGTGTTTGCGAGTGTGCAGTGGTCGGGGTTGATGATGAGCAGCGCGGTATGATTGTAAAAGCTTATGTGGTTTTAAATGAACCGTTCGTTGCAAATGATGAGATGATGAAAACATTGCAAGACTTTGTGAAGCAAACAATCGCGCCGTATAAATACCCGCGCGCCGTTGAGTTTTGTAACGACTTGCCAAAAACCGCTACGGGCAAAATTCAGCGGTATTTGTTAAAGCAGCAAGGCAATAAAGCGGGTGTCCAATGAGCACTTTTTCGATGTCGCAGAAAGTGATGTTTCGTCATTGTGATCCAGCTGGAATTGTTTTCTTTCCAAAGTATTTTGAAATGATAAATGATTGCGTGGAAGGGTTCTTTGCGGAGGTTTTGCTGTTGCCGTTTGAAGTTCTGCTCAAAACAGGTGGTGTGCCGACGGTTTCTATTTCGACAGATTTTAAAGCACCAAGCTTTCATGGTGATGAGCTTGGGCTGGCATTGACACCAATGAAACTTGGCAACTCCAGTATGCAATTGAAAATTTGTGGCAGCTGTGATGGTCAGCTACGATTTACTAGCCAGTCTACTTTGGTGTTTGTTGATAATATAGGTCGCCCAACGCCATGGCCCTTAGAGATTAAAAAAGTCGTTGGTGAAATCATAACCTCTCGCATTGGAACCGAACATGGCAAATAAAATAATTCAACCTCGCGGGTGGTTGCCTGCAAGTGGTTATGCCAATGGAGTGTTGAGTGATGATGGGACACTTTTTATTGGTGGTCAAATTGGCTGGACAGGCGAACAAAAATTTGAAAGCCATGATTTTATTGGTCAGATGGAACAGGCTTTGAAAAATATTGTTGAGATTGTTGAA
>JAMOMM010000297.1 GCA_027067085.1 Hyphomicrobiales bacterium | reverse complement strand
AATTAATGCGGCCACTTTGCGCGGGGCTGCTCGCATAAACGGTACTGCCGTTCGTTGGGCCACGCTGCCTGTGGTGGTCAGCTGATCCGCGCGCAATTCATGCAGGCCAACTCGAATGCTTTTTTTACCCTTAAAAACCCAGTGACCGTTCTCATCAGCCTTGGCATCGCCAATGACTTTATTATCGATGTAAAGGCGAACCGTTTTGCCCGCCGTTGCTTTGCCAGAAAAAACGATATTGCCTTTGTCATTGTAATCAACAGTGCCAAATACCAGCTTTTGGCGTTTTGTTGGTACTGCAGAGTTAGCTAACGGTGTGTTTGCCTTCGGTGTTTTAGCTATTGATGCGGATTTTTTTGGTGTGTTTGAAATTGGCGGTGTAACTGCCTTTGGTAATGTCGCAACTTTTTTTGTTACCGTTTGAGGTGTCGCCTGTTTGATAATTGTTTCGCCCCCTTTATTCGGTGTCGAAACTTGAGGGGAAATTGTGCTGGATTTAGCAGGTGTTTTGGTTTCAGCCTTGGCGATTTTTGTGGGCTTGGCATCTTTTGCGCGTTCTGCAGCTTTCACAGGTTTAGCATCTGGCACCTGCAAAACCTTGGTGGGTGCGTTTGGCGATGCCACGACGACCAAAGGTTTCACATTAGTATTTTTGGAAATGGCTATAAAAATAGATTGTTTGGACCGTACTGGTTTTTTATTTACTTCTTTTGATTCAATTACCAATTCATGGTTGCCCGATGGAATGAGCTGGTCAGGGATAAAAACCCAATCGCCTTGTGTATTAGATTTGGTTTTGCCAATCACCTTGCCGTTGAGTTTTAACGAAATGACAGCATTGGGCGCAGCTTTGCCGACAACAACCGCGCCGCCGTCTTTTTCCACCCGCACGACATCAAAACTGGGTGCAACGGGAGCCATTGAATTTGGCTTTGTCAGCGCTTTAAGGTCTTTACTATCCAGCTTTGCAGCGGGAAATTTCTTAGGCTCAATGGCGGCCAGTTTTTGAACGGGCGTTTTATCCGCTTTAGTTTTGGGTTCGAGCAGAGGCGTTGCCACTGGCGCAGTTTGTTTTTGAGCGTGTTCTATGGGGGCAGGTTTGTTCACCTGTTGCACAACAACAATACCGCCTACCGTTACCACGGAAAGGCTTGCAAATATTATAAGTGGATTGATCGCCATCTTTCTCTCTCGCCATTTTGGCAAGGTGGCAGCTTTTATACTCCAAGCGCACCTTAAACCGATTCATCCCCCGCCAACAGTAAAGCACGGAAATCAGCCAGACTCAATATCGAGACGAAAACTGTAACGTGCCGCGTTAAAGTGAATTTATTTTGCGAGATTGAACGGGCATACTTGGCAAGCCCTGCCTCATTTCAGCACGTAAATGCTTTAAACGATTAAACCTGACACGTTCTTGATAATTGAGCGCTTGACCCGTTCAGTAGAAAGCTTAAATACTTTGCGTTATGGAAAAAACAACTAAAAAGATTCGAAGATTATGCGTTTACTGCGGCTCTGGCGAGGGGGTTAACCCTGCGCATATGGCAGCGGCTCGCACCCTTGGCACCGCAATGGCAAAAGCTGATATTGGCTTGGTCTATGGTGGTGGTAGTTTGGGCCTTATGGGTGAAACAGCCCGCGCCGTACTTGAGGCTGGCGGGCATGTCACGGGCATCATTCCTGAATTTCTAATTAAAAAAGAAATGATGCTAGAGAATGTACAAGAACTGATTGTCACCACCAATATGCACGAGCGCAAAATGACCATGTTTGATCGCGCCGACGGATTTGTCGCATTGCCTGGCGGCATTGGGACATTAGAAGAATTGGTTGAGGTCTCAACTTGGGCGCAATTAAAGCAGCACGATAAACCTATTATCGTTGCCAATATTGAAGACTATTGGTCACCGTTTATGCAACTGTTAGACCACATGCGATCCGAAAAATTTATACGCGTTGGTATGTCAGTTCACTTTGATGTGGTAAAAACCGCTGAAGAAATTCTGCCAAAGTTTTTGCTGGCCCTTAAACGCCCACATACAATTGGCACCACTAAACCGATTGATAAGTTTGCTTAGGTTCAGGGCGCTAAGGCTTGAAAGCAGATTTTAAGTTTATTTGAACTTTGAAGCGATCGCAACGCCATTGGCATCTATTGCATGCCATAGCCCGCGTTTGTTGGCGCGGGCGTTATTGCGTTTAGCTAAGTAGCTTTTGGGGGCATTGGCGGTTGGTAGCGCCCATCCTGCATGTATAAGCCCATAGGCCAAATCAAATCCATCGGCTTTGCAGATATAAGCTTTATCTGCCTGGCGTGTGCAAATCACGTTAGAAGCCACCGTTATGTCTTTTAGGCCAGCCGTTGCCAGCGTGCCGCAATCAAGCGTGCGTTTTGATTTCCACGTGCAAGGCGTGCCCGTTTTGGGACCGATGATGCCAAACAACTGAACGGTTTTTCCAGCTACGATCATCGTTGTGCCATCAACCACTTGCGGACTGCCTTTAAGGGTTTTGCCAGCTATTGCAGGGGCCGATAGTACCATCACCAAAGGGAGTGCTAAAAATATGTGTTTCATAGATATTCCCAATAAAAAACCTCCGGCAAACTGTACTGCCGAAGGTTAAACTTGCACAAATTAAAAGTCATTAGTGACACTGTCATTAGTGACTATTTGCGGAACTCTTCAGGCAAGAAGAACATCAAGTCATTGTCTTCTGCACCGACATGGCAGTCTTGGCAGAACTGCTGAGATTTTGCGTTCTTGCCTTTGGTCATACCAAACAAATTACCACCAGGCATAATCATCGCATAGCGCCAATCATTAGTGCCCTTGTTCCAACCTTTGGTCATTTTTTCCATTAGGAACAATGGCCCAAGCGCTGCCTGACCGTTTTTGCCAACCGTAAAGCTTGGTTTTGCTAAAGTAGAACCAACAGGCATTTTGGTTGTTTTGTCGTAGCCAGCATAAGCTTTTGCACCGATTTTATTTGAGTAGTTTTGAACAAAACGACCACCGTGGGTATCAGAGCGATATGCCACTTTTCCGAATGATTGCCACTTGCTCCATTTGTTTGCAGCCCAATAGCCGTTGCTTTTGTATGATTTTGCCATTGTTGGCACAAGGCAATCATACAACGCTTTCATTTCAGCGTTAGTCAAATTAACTTCTGGCGCTGATGCCGCGCATGGATTGCACGGGTTGCAAGGGTTACATGGATTTTTAGCCGCGCAAGGATTGCAGGGGTTACACGGTTTTTTCGCTGCACATGGGTTACATGCGGATGCTTTTTTGGCTGCACAAGGGTTGCAAGGATTACAAGCTTTCTTAGCTGCACAAGGATTACACGGATTGCAGGCTTTTTTCGCGGCACATGGGTTGCATGCATGAGCTTTTTTCATACTTGGTACAAAGCAAGCTGTTGCCGCGCCGCCACCAGCTGCACACGGATTGCAAGGATTACACGGGTTGCAAGCGTTTTTTGCGGCACATGGATTACACGGGTTACACGCTTTTTTTGCAGCGCACGGGTTGCAGGCTTTTTTAGCTGCACAAGGATTACATGGGTTACACGCCTTTTTTGCAGCGCACGGGTTGCAGGCTTTTTTAGCTGCACAAGGATTACATGGGTTGCACGCCTTTTTTGCAGCGCATGGGTTGCAGGCTTTTTTAGCTGCACAAGGATTACATGGGTTACACGCCTTTTTTGCAGCGCACGGGTTACAGGCTTTTTTAGCTGCACATGGATTACACGGGTTGCAAGCCTTTTTGGCTGCACATGGATTGCAGGCACCACAAGGTTTTTTCGCGGCACAAGGGTTGCAGGCTGCGGCAAATGCTTGTGGCACGTCGCTAAATGATGCGATGCTGATGCCAACTGCCCCAGCAACAACGCCTAGAGCCAATGGCATTGCGGCCACTGTTGTTAATAGTTGTTTTCTCAATGAGTTCATTGTTTCCTCCAAGGGCATTTTTTTAATTAAAAAAGGCAGGCGCTTGAAATATGCACCTGCCTTAATGTTGTTAGATATTAGTTAGCTGATTTTTTCTTGGCAGCACATGGGTTACAAGGGTTACAGCCTTTTTTCTTTGCAGCACAAGGATTACAAGGGTTGCAAGCTTTTTTAGCTGCACATGGATTGCAAGGATTGCATGCTTTTTTCTTGGCAGCACATGGGTTACAAGCACTGTGAGATGACGCAACGCGGATTACTGAATTTTCATTCAATGAAGACTGGCAAGGGTTTTTCTTTTTAGCCGCACAAGGATTGCACGGGTTGCAGCCTTTTTTCTTTGCAGCACAAGGGTTGCACGGGTTGCAAGCTTTTTTAGCCGCACATGGGTTGCAAGGGTTACAGCCTTTTTTCTTAGCTGCACAAGGATTACAAGCACTATGAGAAGCAGCAACAGCAGAGCTGCTATCAGCAACCAAAGCTGCTGTTAGTGTTGCAGTGCCAGCGACAAGGCCGAAAGCGATAGGTAGAACAGCAACAGTAGACAACAATGATTTTTTAGTTGATTTCATTTCTTGGTTTCCCTCCGTTTGGTAACGGTTTTGAATTGATGTGATTGATGCCAGAATTTACCCCCGGCAAGATTTAACAACTTTACCCTAGCCCAATCATGAAAAAAGTGGTGTCACTTCACATAAAACGGCTTCACATTTGTGTGAGGCAGCCGAATGGAGCAGTAACAAAGCCATACAAAACAAAAAATAGCCGCTGTAACCAGCGACTATTTAAGTGTGTTAGAGTGCGTCACGCATTAGAGATTCTAACGATGAAGCGTTTTATAGGCCAAGCTTGTCCGCTACAAAATCAGCATCTTTATCACCACGCCCTGAAAGGTTTACTAAAATGACTTTATCAGAACTCATTTTAGCAGCTTCCTTCATTGCAAATGCAATGGCGTGAGCACTTTCAAGAGCAGGAATAATACCCTCAACCCGTGACAGTGTCATAAACGCATCAAGACATTCTTGATCGTCGGCGCTTTCATAACGCACCCGCCCCATATCTTTAAGATAGCAATGCTGAGGGCCAACACCTGGATAATCAAGACCCGAAGCAATGGAATAAACTGGTAGTGGTTCACCGTTCTCATCTTGCAAATTGTAGCACTTAAAGCCGTGAATTGCCCCTTTTGTACCAAGGGTCATCGTTGCGGCATTGTCAGGCGTATCAAGGCCTTTGCCTGCAGGTTCAACACCAACAATTTCAACGTCACCATCATCAAGGAAAGCTGTAAACATGCCAATTGCGTTTGAGCCGCCACCAACACATGCTGTTACCATATCAGGAAGTTTACCCGCCATTTCTTGAATTTGCTCACGCGCCTCTTTGCCAACGACAGATTGGAAATCACGAACCATACGCGGGAACGGATGAGGGCCAACAACTGAACCAATAGCATATAGGGTGCTAACGGGGTCTTTCATGTATTCTTCAAAGGCTGAATCAACCGCATCTTTTAGGGTTGCCGTGCCGCGTGTAACTGGCACAAGTTTACAGCCTAAAATTTTCATTTTTGTGACATTGGGTGCTTCTTTTTCAATATCAACTTGGCCCATATGAATTTCACATTCAATATCAACCAATGCGCACGCTGTCGCTAATGCCACGCCATGTTGCCCTGCACCTGTTTCAGCAAGAACCTTGGTTTTGCCCATATGCTTTGCCAATAAAGCTTCACCCAAACAGTGATTGATTTTATGAGCGCCCGTATGGTTTAAATCTTCGCGTTTTAGATAGATTTGTGCGCCGCCAACTTTTTCAGTCAAACGTTTTGCAAAAAATATCGGGCTTGGACGGCCAACATAATGCTTAAATAAATCTGCCAATTCAGTTTTAAATGCCTCGGTTTGGCGTACTTCATCATAGGCATCATTAATCCCGTTCATAACGTCAACCAGCTCAGGCGGCAAAATCTGCCCACCAAATTCGCCAAAGTAACCGTCTTTATCAGGCATTTCTCCCAGTTGAACCATTGTATTATACTCCCTTTTTTATGGATTAAGGCGTCCACTTTAAAGAGATGCTCTCATAGATCAAATGATAAAATCAATTCTGAGGTTTAGGGCGCTCTTTACTTAATTCGCGCACTAACCGAAACCCGATGAGGATATGCTTGAGATCAACAGGGCGGGTATGTCGAGCGGCAGCGCGGCACACACCGCACCCTTTATCATCCCAAGACCCACCAACCACAAATTGTCTTTTTGGAGCAATAGCAGATGGCAAGGCGCTAGAAGTGTTAAATGAAGTCCATTCAAAGACTTGCCCCGCCATATCTAAAACGCCATAGGGGCTTTTGCCGTTCTTGTGCTTAAATACACTTTGGGTAAAGAACGGGCCGTTGTCGTGGCTGTTGAGTTTTGAAGCCTCAAAACGATTGCCCCAAGGAAAGTAACGTCCATCACCCCCACGTGCCGCTTTTTGCCATTGCTTGGTTGAGGGCAGGTGCCAGTATTGGCCCGTTTGTTTTGAAATCCATGCGGCATACGCCGTTGCATCTTGGTAAGAAACCAAAACAACAGGATGGTCGATGCGATTTGATGGCGCGTCATTGCTCAACCAATTAAATTTTTGTGCGCGGGCATATGGATGAACAAGTTTGTAAGAGGTCCACGTCTTTTGATCGACAAAAGGTTTTCGATGACCCGTATGCTTGATGAATTTGCCATACTGCGCATTGGTTACCAATGTGCGGCTAATTTCAAACGCGGGGAGAAAAACTTTTTGGCGCTTTGGTTCGCTATCATACCAGCCATTTTTGCGGGTGATTGAATGGCCATAAGCTTTTTCATCTAGCTGGTAGGCATATTCACGTTCTTTTTTATCAGATCCGTAAATAAAATCACCAGCAGGAATCTCAATGGCATCTGGAGATTGAAACGCAAATGCTTGGCTTGAACCAAACGTAAGACTTAGCCCAAATACAGGCAGTGTCGCAAAACAGGCAAGGACACCGCATAGCAACCTCATGCAGATTGTGGAATTTGCTCATTGCTTGCTGCAACAGCATTTTCAATCGCTCTAATCTGGTCGGCAATGTTGATGTTTAAAAAACCTGTAACCTCAAGCTCTCGGTCTTCATAAACATCGACACCAATATGAAGTGCGCCCCAGTTTTTAATCACGCGATCCCGTTCAATAAGCAACGCTTCGATTTGAGGGCGAAACAGCATTAAAAACGCGGTTATCCATTGGTTTGTTGCAAGGCAAGGAAACGTATGATCCATTTTGAAATAATCTAACATCGCAATGGTATCATCGGCGGGATAAAAAGTTTCCCCAGTTACCCAGCGGTTGACCGTAAACAATGAAATAGGTTGGCCAGGTTGGCTCATGCCAATGGCAACCAAATGAGCTAAAGCATCATTACCCGTTGGCACTTCTTCATCGCCCTTGTAATCAATTGTTTTTACACCTTTGGGCATGCCTTGAGCGCGCAAAAAAGTATGAAAATGTCCATGCTCTCCACCCTCAGGTCGGTGTGAATGGTAATAATACTGGGCATGGGTTTCATCGTCATAGACATCGCCAGAAGGGTAATGGTCCATTTCAAAAAATGTGCCTTGATTGGCAAGGCATTGGCCCACCACATTTGCGGTGGCTTTATCCAATAAGCGTTGGTTTTCAACCACGGCAGCGCCCGCATTCGCCATTTTGTTAAGCTGTTCAGGGCTGCAGGCTGCTAATGCGCCTGCGATGTCAAATTTCATAGGTGTAATGCTCATACAAATTCTCCTAGCAGGTTTATAGCTTGGCGCGAAAACAACGATACTTCAAGTCTGCGTGAACACAGATTTGAGATCAGCTGGTCATTGTAGTAACTTAGTGATTCGTAGATGATGTTTTAAGTCAAAAAGGGGGGCGTTTTGACAAGTATTTCTAAGAGTGCAGCCAAAGTTTTATTGGCAAGTGGCCTATTGGCCCTATCAACGCAATCGGTATCAGCAGAAAAAGCGGGACAAATTCCGCAGATAGGTGCCACGCGTACCGCAATTGGAACTATTTTAAATTCGCCTGAAAGATTGCCATATCATTTACAGCGTGTACGCAAAGCTCTGACCAAACATTACATCGAAAACGGTGCTTCAACCTATTGGATACAAAGCGCTGGCCATGTAACCCATTTTATTCAACGCATGATGCTTGCAGATGATGATGGGTTGAAACCATCGGATTATCCTGCTGATTATCTGTTAAATTTGCGTGGCAGTATTGAGCCTAGCGACCCTGTTGCCGCCGCATTCACTGAGCTGACGTTCACCAGTTTTTTCATTAAATATGCAACGGACTTGAGAACGGGAAGATTTATTCCGCGAAAAATTGATCCAGATTTATTTCAGCCAAAAGGTAGAATAAACAAAACTCGGCTGCTTGCGTCTATGGCTAAAGCTAAGTCACCCAATAGTGTACTTGATCGCATTTCTCCACCCAATTCCCATTACAAAATCCTTAAACCTGCGCTGGCAAAGTACAGAGCGATTGTTGATCTAGGTGGCTGGAAGAAAATTGATTTTGGCACCACCTTAAAACCTGGAATGAGCGACCCACGTATACCGCTTATTCGTGCACGTCTTGAACTATCGGGAGACTTGTCGAGGTCCGCAGGGGCTGGCCAAGATCCAAATTTATACAGCAATGCCATTGCTAAAGGCATGATGCGTTTTCAGCGCCGCGTGGGACTTAATGATGAAGGTATCATTGGCAAGCTTTCGCTCATTCAAATGAACATTTCTGCCAAAGAACGTTTGCGCCAAATTGTCATCAATATGGAACGTTGGCGTTGGATGCCACAAAACATGGGCAAAACCCATATCATGGTCAATATAGCTGCTTATGAGCTTTATCGTATTAAGAATGGGAAACTTGCTGAAACGAAAAACGTTGTTGTTGGTAAAAAGTTCCATCAAACGCCTGTATTCTCTGACGAAATGGAGTATGTGGTTTTAAATCCCACTTGGACGGTGCCGTACTCAATTGCCACCAAAGAATTATTACCTAAACTACAAAAAGATCCAAACTACTTAAAAGCTGATTTTGAAGTTTTACGCGGGGGGCAGTCTATTGATCCTTATTCGATTGACTGGATGCAATACACCAAAAGGAATTTCCCCTTTGTCTTTCGCCAGCGCCCTGGGCCAAAAAACGCTCTGGGTCAGGTGAAGTTTATCCTGCCAAATAAGCATGCTATTTATTTGCACGACACACCATCAAGGTCGTTATTTAGCCAAAACAAGCGAGCGTTTTCTCACGGCTGCGTGCGCGTGCACCAACCGATTAGTTTTGCAGAAAACATTTTAGCTGCCGTCCCCGGTTGGTCGCCGCAACGTATTCGTGACACGCTGGATTCGGGTAAACTCACCCAAGTGAATTTGAAAAAGCACATTCCTGTTCACATTGTTTACGCGACGGTTTGGGCTGGCAAAAACGGTACTGTCAATTTCCGTCCCGACATCTATGGTCGAGACCGTAAACTTTATCGCGCACTGTTTGGTAAGCACACGTCTTAAAGCATGTCTCCCAAAAGTGGTTGCCGGTTTTGGGATAAAGACATGCTTTAGTCTGGTTACGCGTTTGTAAGCGCCGACAAGGTGGTGAACGCTGACAACGCTTCAGCGCTGGAATGCACATGAACAACGCTCGGCCCGTCATGGTCGAGCATTTGTTTCAACACAGCCTCAACGTCATCGCCAAGGTTTATGGTTAAGCTTTGAACCCCAAAACTATCGGCCCACTTAGCAAAGTCAGGGTTTTTTAAATTGGTGCCATTTACCCGCCCCGAAAAGCGTTTTTCTTGATGGGTACGAATGGTGCCGTAAATGCCATTGTCGGACAAAATGATTTTTGGTTTAGCGCCATATTGAACCGCCGTTGCGATCTCTTGGCCCGTCATCAAAATGCCGCCATCACCAACCACGCAAATGACCATGCGATCAGGCTGGGTAAGGGCGGCCCCAACAGCGCCCGGCACACCAAATCCCATGGCCCCACCAACAGCACCAAGCATGGTATGACTTTTGCCAAGCCGCCAATAGCGATGCACCCAACTAGAGAAATTACCAGAATCTGTAATGATGATGGTATCATCGGGCGCAAGTGTTGCTGCTGCCGTCACCACTTTGCCAAAATCAACGCCATCGTCTGGTTCAACCGAGGTAAAAGTCATAAACTCATCGACGAATTGTTTTACCTCGTTAACCCAATCGCT
>JAMOMM010000296.1 GCA_027067085.1 Hyphomicrobiales bacterium | reverse complement strand
TGCTTCAGGCCTTAGCATTGAGCGGTTATTTGCCCAATCAAGCGAAATTGTCGCCAATGAATACTATGACCGTTTGGCGATCAACCGCACGCTCGATGGTATAGTCCAAACCCATCGTAGCATTGCGCTTGAAATTATGTCGGCAAAATCTACCGATGATCGAAATTGGCAAAGTTGGGCCAAACAAAATGCCCAAAGCGTGACGCGGGTTAACTCAACCATGGATGACTTGTTAAAAGGCTTAGAGTTTAACCTAGCCAAACTGGCTGTTGCTGCCAGTCAATTAAACGACCTAACCTCTTAAAACCAACAAAACTGGCGCAAATAAAAAGGCCGCTGCAATCCAATGCAGCGGCCTATTAATTTAATCGTTCACATACTACTCAATCACAACAGCGGTGCCAGAAGCTGTGACCATTAACATGCCACCTTTTGCCCCAAGCGTTTCATAGTCAATATCAACACCAATAACCGCGTTGCATCCAAGTTCAGCAGCGCGATCGGTTAACTCACCAACAGCATTTTCGCGTGCATCACGCAAGACTTTTTCATAGGCCCCTGCACGCCCGCCAACGACATCACGAATGGCAGCAAAAAAATCACGGAACACATTTGCCCCCATAATCGCTTCACCTGCCACTAAACCTTTGTAAGCAACAACGCGTTTGCCTTCGACAGTATTTGTAGTGGTAACCAGCATGATAAAAACCTTTAACCTGGAATTGCACCACCAGTTATAACCGTGACCGCACGGCGGTTTTGGTTCCAGCAATTTTCGGCATCACAAAGCGCAATTGGGCGCTCTTTACCATAAGCAATTGTTGATAGACGCGATGGGTTGACCCCTTGTGAAACAAGGAACTGACGAGCTGTTGTAGCCCGGCGCGCAGACAACGAAATATTATACTCACGCGTGCCACGCTCATCGGCATGACCTTCAACCTGAATAGTCACATTTGGATACTGACGTAGCCAAGCGGCTTGTTTACGCAACGTATCTGTTGCTTGTGGTGTCAATGTAGATTGATCGACGATAAAATGAATTCGATCACCGACATTGAGCGTGAAATCACGTTCCGTGCCAGGCTTTGCTTGTGCATTTGGATTGGCTACCTCAGGTTTTTTCCCCGTACAACCCGTCAGAGCAACAAGCCCCAAACAAACTGCAGCAACCTTTAGGTTTGCTAATTTACGCAACATTATCCAACTCCTTAATTCATCTTGCGCAGAATTCCTCCGCGCTGAATTTATTTAATATTTCAAAAACCTTAATAACAATAAATCAATTGTTATTAAATTAAGTTAACATTCTAAACGATATTTCTATTTCAAAAGCGGCGACCATGCTGGATCAGAAGCAAACCCGCGCGTTTTTATTTTACGCTCATTGTACCCCGTAATATCAACCGAATACAATTTTGGCCCACCACGTGCACCGCGACTTTCGCGAAAGAACATTAAAACACGGCCATTTGGTGCCCAAGTTGGGCCTTCATTATGATAACCCGACGTTAAAATCCGTTCGCCAGAGCCATCAGGGCGCATGACACCAATTGAGAACCCACCACGACTTTGCTTAGTAAAGGCAATCAAATCACCACGCGGTGACCATACGGGGGTTGAATATCTCCCCTTGCCAAAACTAATTCGCCGCGCGCCTGTTCCATTTGAGCTCATAACATAGATTTGCTGTTGGCCTTCGCGGTCAGATTCAAACACGATATTTTTTCCATCGGGCGAATAAGACGGTGCAGTATTGATGGCTTGCGTATTGGTTAATTGGCGCACGCCGCGGGTTTGTAAATCAAGGGAATAAATATTTGAATTGCCACCCTGCTGCAAACTCATAACCACTTTTCGTCCACGCGGACCAAACCGCGGTGAAAAGCTCATATTAGGAAACACACCAACGACTTCACGCTGACCAGTTTGCAAATTAAACAAATATACCCGTGGCTTACCGCCCGCATAAGACATGTAAGTAATTTCTTGAGACGTGGGTGAGAAGCGCGGCGTTAAAACCAAACTACGCCCATCGGTCAAGGCGCGGACATTAAACCCGTCTTGATCCATAATGGTCAGTTTTTTGACCCGTTTATTTTTTGGTCCGCTTTCAGCAATATATACAACACGGGTATCAAAATATCCATCTTCACCTGTCAATGATTTGTAAATTGCATCTGCAATCAAATGACCAATACGGCGCCAATTACGTTTGGTCGCAACAAACTGCAATCCCGTAATTTGCTTCTGGCCGTAAATATCCCACAAGCGAAACTCAGCCCGAATACGCCCATTGGGCTGCATCACCACACGGCCAGTCACAAGGGCTTGAGCTTGAATTATCCGCCAGTCAGAAAACCTTGGTTGTCGGCTAAAGTTGGTTATTTTTTCCACGTAAGAATTTTGTGGTAAGGGTTGAAATAATCCAGAGCTTTGCAGATCATTGCCAATAATGCCCGTAATATCATGGCTATATTTTTGCGCTGCACCACCGCCACCACCAATAAAGTTTGGTAGAGCAATTGGCAACGGTTTCACTCGCCCTTGTGTTACGTCAATTTCCAGCGCTTGAGCGGAAAATGATTGTCCAAAAACCATGAGTAAAAAAACAATAACAACTCGCCCAAAAGGCATGCCCACAATATTTCTCAAACTACTTCCCCCAAACTTTCTAATTCGTCGACAACATTAATCTAGGATCAAAATTCATTGCCGGATACTGCCAGTTTACAAATTTTTCTGCTGGCAACCCATCATAAGGCTGACACAGCAAAACCGCTTGTACCGCTGCCCGTGCAGCAACCCCAAACCCAGGGTTTGGGAGCGAATTTAACACGCGTGGAGCACCAACAACAGTACCATTTATATCCAACTCAAATTGTACTTTTACCCGCAAAAGCTCAGCGCCAAGAACCGCCGTTGGTGGTGACCAACATTTTTGCACCTTCTGGCGCAAATAATCAGCCTCACTACCCGTAAGTTTCAAATCTTTACCAATCAGATTGTCAATCTCACCCGTAGCAGGAGTACCTGTTTCATCAACCTCTTTTGGTCGCTGTTGCGGTTTTTCATCTATTTTATTGAGCAGCGCGCTCAACTTTTTCAAATCAAGTTTACGCTTCTTCTTTTTCTTCTTCTGCGCTTCTACAAACTTTTTAGGCACCTTAGGCTTTACACGTGGCACAGGAAGAGGGCTGGTTTCAGCTTCTGCTTTTTTTGGCTCAGGTTCTGGCTCTTTTTTAATGGGCTCAGGTTCTGGCTCTGGCAGCTTCTCAGCTTTTTTAATCAACTCTTTCATCGGATCAGGTTCGGGTTCTTTTGCAGGTTCTGGCTCAGGCTCAGGGGCCGGTTCAACTTCTGCTTTTTTTGGTTCCGGTGCTGGAGTTGGCTTTGGTTCGTCAACTTTTTCCACTTTTGGCGGTAATGGCTTTTGATCTTCAGGCAAAGGCTTAGCATCTTTTTTTGTCGCCACTTGTTGCGTTTTACCAGTAAATTCAACAATCTCTACGGGAATAGACTCTTGCACTTTTGGCGTAAGCTCGTTCGGTTGAGGCAAAACAATGACAGCCGCTAGCAAAATGCCAACGTGAATAATCACCGAAATTATCAAACCAAAACGCATTTAACGCCCTTACAATTCACGTGCAACTATTTTGCAGTTGGGTCGGTCACCAACCCAATTCGTTTGAAGCCAGCTCTGTTTAATGCACCCATTACCTGCATAACTTGCCCATATCCCACAGCTTTATCACCACGTACAAATATGCGCTCTTCAAAGCCATTTTTAGCAATAGCCTTTAATTTCGGCACGAGTGTGTCCAAATCAATCTCGGTTTCTTGCAAAAAAATCTTGCCATCAGACTGAACAAAAACATTGAGCGGTTCATTGTCACCCTGTAGTTCTTTGGCCTTGGTTTCAGGCAATTCAATCGGCACGCCAACAGTCGTCAACGGCGCTGCCACCATAAACATAATCAACAACACCAACATCACATCAACAAATGGCGTTACGTTAATTTCAGCCAAGGGCATGTGAGACGAAGACCGCCTACCGCGCCGTCTGCCTCCACCGCCGCCACCAACCGAAGCGCCCATAATCAGACCCTCTCATCAAGCTGGCGTGAAATGATAGATGAAAACTCATCGGCAAAATTCTCCAGCCGTGCCGCAATTTTTCCTGTATCAGAAGCAAATTTATTATAGAAAATAACCGCTGGAATAGCCGCAAGCAAGCCAAGTGCTGTAGCAAACAACGCTTCAGCCAAGCCGGGGGCCACGACAGCAAGGTTGGTACTTTTAGAAACTGCAATAGCGCGAAACGCGTTCATAATACCCCACACCGTGCCGAACAAACCAATAAACGGGGCAGATGAGCCAACTGTTGCCAAAAATAGAAGCCGTGATTCCAGCCGTGCCATTTCACGTTGCAGTTGAACGTCCATAACTTTTTCAATGCGTTTTTCCAAACCCTGAAAACCCGCTCGCATGGCACTGTCTTGCGAGCGTTTCCATTCGCGCATCGCTGCCATAAACAACGATGCCATCGCCTGATTATTTTTAGGCCCAAGCGTTAGATATAAATCATCAAGTGATTGGCCTGACCAAAACAATGTCTCAAACCGATCGCATGCTCTCTTGGCTTTACCAATGGTGGCATACTTTTCAAAAACAATCGCCCAACAGCCAATTGATGCGACCACCAATCCAGCCATCACAATTTTTACAACAATGTGCGCTTGTAAAAACAGATGAAACAAGCCCTGCCCGCCACCTTGCGCTGCTGCTTGTGCAACTTCTACTTCCATTTGCCCTTGGTCTCCAAAATGTTTGTTAAACACCAAAACTATTTGTCAAACATAAGGCAGCCACATCACAACGACGTGCGCCACCTTTTGGTATTTCATTCAACTACACACTGGTCAGTTTAAGGTTAATGATGTCTTACCATGCGATTCATTTTGGAGCGATTAACAACTATGACGCGCGTAAAACGTTAAAAGCTGCAATCATTTTTGGTGAAAAGCGCTTGGGCCGTCCACGACCATCTACCAAAGCGGCAGTTACATCGGCTTTAAATACACAAGTTTGCCCATGCCAAACAGATTGCCGCAACTCCATCCGTGCGCCTTTTGCCAAAACAAACCATGTTTTCACTTCCAGCAAATAATCAATCAAAGCAGGGCGTAAAAACTCGCAATTCATTTTACGAACCACGAACCCAGATTGCCCACCATCATCTTGGCTATCTAATTCATGATGATGAACGCCCAAAATCCTCAAGCAGTCCGAGCGCCCGCGTTCACAAAACTTGATGTAATTAGCATGGTACACAAAACCAGAGAAATCAGTGTCTTCATAGTAAACTCGCACGGGCAAAACATGATGATCGCCGCGTATTTCACCGGCAATTTGGGGCCACTCTTCACTCACTGGATTAGTCATCTCTTGGCTCACTAAAAAGTTCGGTTTGTCGGGTTTGTAATTCACTTGGTGTCATCAAGCCCAAATGCTTAAACGCATGCGGGGTTAAAATCCGCCCGCGCGGCGTGCGGTTCACAAAGCCCAATTGAATGAGATAAGGCTCAATAATTTCTTCAATCGCATCGCGTGCTTCTGATAAAGAGGCGGCAATAGTTTCAATCCCCACAGGCCCGCCACCAAAATTAACCGCGATACAATGTAAATATCGATGATCCAGACTATCAAGTCCACGCTTATCAACTTCTAAATTCCCAAGCGCCCCATCGGCAATTTGTTGGGTAATAGTTTCAACCCCTGCCACACTGGCAAAATCACGCACACGGCGCAGCAATCGCCCCGCAATACGCGGTGTTCCGCGCGCCCGCCGCGCTATTTCTCGCGCGCCGCCTTCATCAAGTGAAATACCAAGCACCCGCGATCCACGCGAGACAATGCTTAAAAGCTCTTCTTCGTTATAAAATTCAAGCCGCACAGGAATACCAAAACGATCACGCAATGGCGTGGTCAAAAGTCCCGTTCTCGTGGTTGCGCCAACCAAGGTAAACTGGGCCAAATCAATCCGCACAGAGCGCGCCGCTGGCCCTTCACCGATAATCAGATCAAGCTGAAAGTCTTCCATCGCAGGATACAAAACTTCTTCAACCGCAGGGTTAAGTCGATGAATTTCATCGATGAACAGCACATCGCGCTCTTCCAAATTGGTCAATAACGCGGCCAAATCACCCGCCTTGGCAATCACAGGGCCAGACGTAGCGCGAAAATTAACCCCCAATTCACGTGCCATAATTTGCGCTAACGTGGTTTTGCCCAAGCCGGGGGGCCCCGCAAACAACACATGGTCAAGCGCCTCGCCACGCCCTTTAGCGGCCTCAATAAAAACCTTCAAATTAGCCTTAGCGCGTTCTTGCCCAACAAATTCATCAAGCACTTGTGGGCGAAAATGTTGATCAAATTCATCCGCTGGCTTTTGCGCCCCATCAATCAAACGATCAGCATCTAACGGGTCAGACATAAGTTACGGCCCCGCCAATTCTTTTAGCGCCAACCGAATAAGCACTTCGGTTTTGGTATCTTCGCCAGATTTGGCCATTGCCGCAGCAACGCCTGCACCTGCTTGGGTTTGCCCATACCCCAGATTAACCAAGGCCGAAACCGCATCACTTGCCGCTGTTGGCGTTGGTGCATCAAGAGCTGCCGCTAAACCAGCCAAACCCGGCTCCACTTGCCCAAAGGCTGGGGCTTTATCTTTGAGTTCGGTGATAATGCGTTGCGCCACTTTAGGACCAACGCCCGGCGCGCGCGTCACCATCGCCTTATCACCAACCGCAATGGCATTGGCCAATTCAGAGGCTGAAATAGTTGAAAAAATCGCCAACGCAACTTTAGTACCAACACCTTGCACCGTTTTAAGCAAGCGAAACCAATCGCGTTCATTGGCCGATGTAAAACCAACCAACGTAATCGCGTCTTGCGTAACCAGCGTTTCGATAAAAACTTCACCCGCCTCACCAACCGCTGGCAAAGCATCTAATGTACGGGCCGAACAATTAACATGATAGCCAACACCGCCGACATCGATAATCATCCATCCATCGCCGTAACTATCAATAACGCCTTTAAGTTTGCCGATCATGGTTTCATTCGTTTTCTGCTCTGCCACAAAAATATAGAAAATTATGGCTTGAACCTAATATTCTAACCGTGAACATGTCAAGAACATTTACTTGAGCTTTGTTCCTAACTGCGCTGCCAGTGCCGCTGATTTTCTATGTTGCCCATGGCAAATAGCAATGGCCAGAGCATCGGCACTATCAGCACTATCAGCATCAGCTTTTGGCAGCAAAATTTTAATCATCGCACCAATTTGCTCTTTGCCCGCATGACCAGAACCCACAACAGTTTTCTTGACCATATTAGGGGCATATTCACCCACTAAAAGCCCCGCTTGTGCTGGCACCAACATCGCAATACCGCGCGCTTGGCCAAGTTTAAGTGTTGCCTTAGCATCTTTATTGACAAAGGTTTCTTCAACCGCGGCTTCATCAGGCGACCATTCACGCACCACAGCGGTTAAGCCTTCGTGTAAATGAATGAGCCGCTGCGCCAATGTTTCTTTTGGGTTGGTGCGAATAGTGCCATCCGCAATATAACAAAGCTGCGAACCACATACCGTAATAATGCCCCAGCCCATATTGCGCAAACCTGGGTCAATGCCCAAAATTCTTACAACTTCACTTGAGCCTTGCCTAAGCACCATCCTATTCAGCCATCAGTTTGGCCATAACCTCTTCACTAACCTCAAAGTTAGAATAGACATTTTGAACATCATCATCATCTTCCAAAATATCAATCAACTTCAATAGCAACGCTGCTTTGTCTTCATCAAGCTCGGTGACAATAGATGGTTTCCAATTAAGCTTTACACTTGCCGCTTCACCCAAATCTTTTTCAAGTGCTTGCGAAACGGTATGAATATCAGGAAATGCACAAGTGATGACATGACCATCTTCATCGCTGACCACATCTTCAGCACCAGCTTCCAGTGCCACCATCATCACGCTGTCTTCATCGCCCGCATCAAGGCCATAAGTAATTTCACCCACATGATCGAACATAAACCCAACTGAGCCTGTTTCACCAAGATTACCGCCATATTTTGAAAAAGTCGCGCGCACATTGCTTGCAGTACGGTTACGATTATCGGTGAGTGTTTCAACAATAACAGCAACACCGCCTGGGCCATATCCCTCATAGCGCACTTCTTCATAATCATCGCCTTCACCCGCCACAGATTTGTTGATGGCGCGTTGAATATTTTCTTTGGGCATTGAAAGTTGCTTGGCATTATTCACTGCCAAACGAAGCCGGGGATTAGCATCCACATCAGGCAACCCCATTTTTGCAGCAACCGTGATCTCTTTTGATAATTTAGAAAACATTTTCGAGCGCACTTTGTCTTGGCGCCCCTTGCGGTGCATGATGTTTTTAAACTTGGAATGGCCTGCCATGGTCGAGCTCTCTTCGTTCTAATATTAATTTGATCTGTTAATATCACAATTCGTCTCAAAATCCATATACCTACTTAGATAAATTTTAACTCGCATTGATACAAATTATTAACCAGACATTAACACCCAAAGCCGCAATGTAAAAAATCGACTTTTCATAAATAAATTGACGAGCGAACAGAAAAGTAAATTGAGGCGGCACCATGACAAAACAACTTGAACTTGCCCAAAACTTGGCTCAAGAACTAGCCCACGCAACATCTGGCATGGTCGGTACAACTTGCGGCGGCGCACTGAACGCTTTACGCGCATTGGCCGATGACAAATCATCCACCAATGCGATAGCTCGCATGCACCGCATGACCGCTTTTGCCCGTCGCGCTCAAGATGATTTACACGATGGAGAGCAAAGCTTTCAACAAAGCCAAGTAGAAGATGCCAACCGCCAATGGGCCAATGCTTTAGTTCTCATGGATGCGCTTAGTGTCGATGCCGCAAACATCTTAGATAATGTTGCTGTCACCACAGCCGCTGACCTTCAAAAATCTGGCAAAACAGGTTGAAGACGACCACCCATACGAATGGGTGCAATTTCAACCGCTAACCCCGTTTTATCATCGGTGATAATCGCGATGCCACACATCGTTGCCTCGTCTAATGCTGGCGTAAAACGCCCTGTTGGGACTTTGCTCAAGAACCGATTAAGCGGTTCTTCTTTATCCATTCCAATCACTGAATCATAAGATGCCGTCATCCCTGCGTCGGTTTGATAAGCCGTACCGCCCGGTAAAATTTGATGATCGGCCGTTGGAATATGGGTATGTGTGCCAACAACTAAGCTCGCGCGCCCATCAACAAAATGCCCCATCGCCATTTTTTCAGACGTAGCTTCGGCGTGCATATCAATAATAATTGCATCACACGCAACCCCAAGTGGGCAAGCAGCCAATTCTCGTTCAACCGCAACGAACGGATCATCAAGCGGGTTCATCATCACTTGACCCATGACGTTCATCACTAAAACCTGTTGGCCATTTTCTGTGGTAAAAACCCCTGCCCCTTTGCCTGGCGTGCCAGGGGGATAATTTGCAGGGCGCAGTAATCCATCAACCCGTTCAATAAACACCAACGCCTCACGTTGATCGAACGCATGATTGCCCAAGGTGACAACATCAGCGCCCGCATCAATAAATTCGTCAAAAATCTTCTCGGTAATGCCAAAACCGCCCGCAGCGTTTTCACCGTTTACCACTACTAAGTCTGGCTGAAAGGTGTCTTTCAAAACAGGCAACTGAGATGAGATCGCCCTTCGACCTGCTTTACCAATAACATCACCAATAAAAATCAAACGCATTTAATCATCCACATTTACTTTGCCCCACTTATTGGGCCGCACTTGATTGGGCCTTTTTCTGTCAAAATCCAATCCAGCTTTTCATCATGGGGCTGCGTTGGAACTTTGTCCACTTCTTGGCCACTATACCCAACCCCAACAACAATGATGGACTTTTGTTTTCTAAGTTTTTCAATCGAGCGATCATAAAACCCACCGCCATAGCCAAGGCGATACCCCGTTTTATCAAATGCCAGCAAAGGCACAAGCAAAACATCTGGTTCTAACACAGGCGCGGTCTCAAGTGGTTCCAAAATACCCCACGGGCCCGCTTTGGTCTCATCACCCACAAACCACTGGCGAAACTCAAGTGGGCGAGCGTTACCAACGACAACGGGTAAGCAAGTCTTCCAACCCGATTGAGCAGAATTTTCAAGCAACTCAATCACGCTAATTTCACTAAGATAAGGAT
>JAMOMM010000295.1 GCA_027067085.1 Hyphomicrobiales bacterium | reverse complement strand
CTACTTCGCCGAGAACGAAAACAACCGCCCGTCTTTCAACGAAATCAGAACCTCGCCTTTACCGTCACCATTCAAATCAGCGGCAACCAGTTGTGAATTTATTACCCCGTCAATCGCCATTTCATCGATGACTTTCAATTTGCCACCCTTCATTGAGACCACTTGCAAAGTACGCCGCGCAGCACCGGGCAGAATGATGTCGGGCAAGCCATCACCATCCCAATCAAAAGTTACCGATTGCAGCAATTCGCGCGAGCCAATGACGTGATTTGAAAAGCCACTAATCTCATCTAAAACTTTTAGAGTACGCGTGCTGCCTTTGCCTTCCAGCCGTGCCACTTTTAAAATGCCACCAATATGAGGGGTTTGCACCCACGCCAATTCAACCTTGCCATCACCATCAAAATCAGCGGCTGCTGCAATATTCAACCAACGATGAGACTGGCCAATAAATGGCGTTTTAGCAAGACGAATAATCTCATCACCTTGCACCCCAAACACGGCCACAGAAGCACCTTTTTCAAGTGATGTTTGCACTGTCACAATCTCTGGCTCACCATCACCATCCAAATCAACCAAGCGCGCCATACGGTCTTCAAACACTTGCGTTTTATCGAGTAAAAATTCCAAACGAATGCCTTTAGCGGTCGTAACAGCCAATCCGCCAGCCTCAAATCCATCACCTAAAATGGCATGGTCATAACGCTCATTGGGCCGCGTCAGCCAAGCTTCACGAATACTTTTAGGGGCTAATGCAATGCGCATATCAGGGATCGTTAAACCCTTACTCCGTAGCTTGAATTTAGGAATAAACCGTTCTTGAATCGGCAACATTGATAGATTTCCGCCACGCTTGGAAATACTCATCGCCAAGCCACCACAACGCCTAATAATCGCTGTGATTGGTAGCTGGCCGCTATGAACACCAGCTAATAAAGGCTGGCCCGGTAAAACGGATTTTATACATCGCGTTGCCGTTGCAATTTGTTCGACTTTTCCAGCCAGCGCTGGTGTCGTAAAAGTGCCTGATAATCCCGCACCAAATACACTAAAAATAATGGCACCAAAAGCAATTCGTTTTAAATCCATATTCCAAAACCCAGCATATTGTTTTCATTAGAGCGTTTCATATTTTGTTTGAATCACAAGCACAGCATAAAACGCAAGACCATCAATACCTTAAGTTAGTCGTTCTGGTTCAATGTAAATCAGAACGACTCTAAGCAAAACGGCTTAAACTTTAATACCCGCAAAACAAAGGCGAGTAGTTGACTTAACTCATCTACCCACCTTTTAGGGTTTTACCCCTAGAGCGTTTCATGTTTTGTTTGTTGCGCAAACACTGCATAAAACGCAAGATTATCAACACCTTAAATATGCAGTTCTGGTTCAACCTAAACCAGAACGGCTCTAAAGCTATTTTATAGAAAACTTTGCTGTGATTACAGGTCTCCGCGCACCGCCTTGGCCACAATATCGTGATATTGCGCCGCGCTAAACTGGATAGGATTGCCACCAGCCGATGGATCTTTAGTCGCCATTTCGGCAATCATTTCAAGGTTATCATCGGGAATGCCAATGGCTGCCAAATCATGAGGAATGTTGAGTTGCGAGCGCAAATCAAGCACCCAATCCAAAAAGCCATTAAAGCCGCCTTTGATATACATATATTCCGAAGCCCGCTCAATGCGCTTTTCAATCGCCTCACGGTTGGCTTTGAGTACATACGGCATCAAAATAGCATTCAGCATACCGTGATGGGCATCATACACCCCGCCTAGAGGATGAGCCAAAGCATGCATGGCACCAAGCCCGCGTTGAAACGCTGTTGCCCCCATTGAAGAGGCAACCAACATTTGCCCGCGCGCTTCAAGATCAGTTGGCGATGACACCGCATCAGGCAAAAAGTCTTTCACCAACCGCATGCCTTCAAGCGCAATGCCCGCTGCAAATGGATGATAACTTGGCGCGCTATAGGCTTCTAAGTTATGAGACAGCGCATCAATGCCCGTTGCTGCTGTTAAACCTGCTGGTAAACCAACGGTCAATTCAGGGTCAAGAATGGCAAAGGTCGGCAACATCAGTGGATGAAAAATGATTTTTTTTGCATGGGTAACACTATCGGTCACAAGACCTGCACGACCGACTTCTGAACCTGTT
>JAMOMM010000294.1 GCA_027067085.1 Hyphomicrobiales bacterium | reverse complement strand
AAACAATTTGAATATCTTTGCGCAAAGGCCGCATAGCCTCGGCATTAAAACTTTCAATATTTTTGCCGTTATAGACAATTTCGCCCTCAGATTGGATCAGTCTTAAAAGCGCAAGACCAAGTGTGGTTTTCCCAGAGCCAGACTCGCCCACCACACCCAAAGTTTGACCAGAGCGCACAATCGCATCAATGCCGTCAACAGCTTTAACGTGTCCAATTGTTTTGCGAAAAAACCCGCGTTTGATCGGAAACCAGACTTTAAGGTTTTTCGCTTCCATCACCACAGGCGCATTGTCATCAATAGGCATCGGCTCGCCTTTAGGTTCGGCATCGAGCAATTGTTTAGTATAGGCGTGTTGAGGGTTGTCAAATAAAGTGTTGGTTTCGCCGCGCTCTACAATTTCGCCGCCCTGCATAACACACACTTTATCGGCAATATTGCGAACAATACCGAGATCGTGCGTAATCATTAAAATAGCCATGCCGTATTGTTTTTGCAGGTCTTTGAGCAATTTTAAAATTTGCGCTTGTACCGTCACATCAAGCGCCGTGGTTGGTTCATCGGCAATCAAAAGGTCTGGCCTGTTGGCCAGCGCCATGGCAATCATAACCCGCTGACGTTGCCCGCCAGATAATTGGTGAGGGTATGCGCCCAAACGTTCTTTGGCATCGGGAATGCCAACTTGGTCAAGCAGCTCTAATATACGCTCACGGGCAGCGGTTCCTTTTAGGTTTTGATGTAGTTCAAGGATTTCACCAATTTGTTTCTCAATCGAATGCAGCGGATTGAGTGATGTCATGGGTTCTTGAAAAATAATGGTGATGTTGTTGCCGCGCACCGCTCGCAAATCAGCTTCATCTTGATCGAGCAAGTCTTCGCCGTTGTACAGAACTTTGCCAGATGGGTGCGATGCTGATGGATAGGGCAACAGCTTGAGTATCGACAAAGCACTAACTGATTTGCCAGAGCCAGACTCGCCAACCAAAGCCAGTGTTTCACCTTTTTTGATAGTAAAGGAAATTTTCTTTACAGCGTTGGTCGTGGTTTTACCCTGCTGAAAATCAACGCTGAGATCAACGACATCTAGTAGCGGTTTTTCATTGTCTAGTGCGCTCATTTAAACGTCTTTCTTGGGTCATATGCATCACGCACAGCCTCGCCAATGAACACCAGCAATGACAACATTAAAGCAATAATGACAAAGCCTGAAATGCCTAACCATGGGGCTTGCAGGTTCACTTTACCTTGCTTGAGAAGCTCACCTAAAGAGGCTGATCCTGGCGGCAGGCCAAAACCCAAAAAGTCGAGAGAGGTGAGTGTCGTAATCGAGCCTGAAGTAATAAACGGCATGAACGTTAATGTAGCAACCATGGCGTTTGGCATCAGGTGTTTGAACATAATCTTGCGGTCAGTTAGACCAAGGGCACGTGCGGCGCGCACATACTCAAAATTTCGGCCACGCAAAAATTCAGCGCGAACCACGCCCACTAAAGCTGTCCATGAAAACACCAACATGATTGTCAATAGAACCCAAAACCCTGGAGTAATCACTGCAGCCATAATAATGAGCAGGTAAAGCGTTGGGACCGAATTCCAAACTTCTAATACCCGCTGGAAAATCAAATCTGTCCAACCGCCAAAATAACCCTGCACAGCGCCTGCAACAACACCGATAGCTGATGAGGCAATGGTGAGAATAAGGCCAAATAGAACTGAAATTCTAAATCCGTAAATAACCCTTGCGATCACATCGCGGCCCTGATCGTCAGTGCCAAGCCAATTCATATTACCGACATGACACCCAACATCTTTAACACCATTAGGAAAGGCCTTGCAGGCTTGTTCGCGCGTTAACATAAAGGCGGGCTTTGAGGGCGCTGGCATTGGCAATGCATTGTTTACAGATCGATAGTCATAGCGAATAAGAGGCCAAACCATCCAACCGTTTTTATTGATCTCTTCTTGAATAAACGGATCGCGAAAATCTGTAATAGCCAAAAATCCGCCAAACTTTGCCTCGTCATATTCTTTGACAATGGGAAAAATAATCTCACCCTTATAAGACGCTATAATAGGGCGATCATTGGCAACTAACTCAGCAAACAAGCTGACAAAAAACAGGGCAAGGAAAATCCATAAGGACCAAAACCCACGTCTGTTGGCTTTAAACAAATCCAACCGTCTGCGGTTAAGCGGTGATAAAAACGGGCGTTTTTTTGCCAGTTGGTTTTTAAGTTGGGGATTCATAGATGTTTGATCCATCACAATTCCCTCGCTTCAAAATCAATACGCGGATCAATCCATGTATATACAAGGTCGGTGATGAGTGAGACCGATAGGCCAAGCAATGAGAAAATATACATGGTGGCAAACACCACGGGATAATCGCGATCAATAATCGCGTTAAACCCCAATAATCCTAAGCCATCAAGGTTGAAAATTTGTTCGATCAATAACGAGCCTGTAAAAAACGCGGTGATAAAAGCACCAGGAAATCCTGCAATAACAATCAGCATCGCATTGCGGAACACATGGCCGTATAGAACGCCATTTTCGGTCAAGCCTTTGGCTCGCGCCGTCACCACATATTGTTTTTTGATCTCATCAAGAAATGAGTTTTTTGTGAGTAATGTTAAGGTGGCAAATTGACTAACGGCAATGGCGGTCAAAGGCAAAACAAGGTGCCAAGCATAATCAAGGATTTTCTCAATTGTCGACAGTTCATTGAAATTGTCAGATATCAGTCCTCGTAAGGGGAATATATTCCAGAACGAGCCGCCTGCAAATAACACGATCAGCAAAATACCAAACAGAAATCCGGGGATCGCATAACCGACAATAACAATGGCGCTGGTCCACACATCAAACCGCGACCCATCTCGCACAGCTTTGGCAACGCCCAGTGGAATGGAAATAAGGTACGACACCATGGTCATCCAAATACCCAGCGAAATCGAGACAGGCAATTTGTCTTTGATAAGATCAACCACGGGCACATCTTTAAAATAGCTATCTCCAAAGTCAAACGTCAGATAACTTTTCATCATGATATAAAAACGGATATGGGCTGGTTTATCAAAGCCAAATTGCTTTTCTAATTGTTTGATAAATTCAGGATCTAAACCTTGTGCACCGCGATACTTTACCCCGCCGCCGCCATCGTTAGCGCCAGAACCAGCCCCTCCAACTTCACCACCGCCGCCGCCAATGCGCGCCGTTGCGCTCACATCTGTGCCGTTGATTTGGGCGATCACCCGTTCCATCGGGCCGCCAGGCGCAAATTGGATAATAACAAAGGCAACAAACATAATGCCAAATAATGTTGGGATCATGAGTAAAAGTCGCTTGAGAATATATGCGCCCATATGGAATTGATTCGCTTGTTGTTAGGTTGGTTGATTTGTAGCATCCAGATCAAACGTCATACAAGGCTTGACTTGCATGACGATAATTTGATCGCCTTGAAATGTTCAAACGTCATACAAGGCTTGACTTGCATGACGATAATTTGGTCGGTAGATTACGGACTCGTATTCAAAGCTTTGGCTTTTTCCGCATCAATCCACCAAGTATCAAACACCGCACGGTTAAATTTTGGTTTAGTCGCGGGGCGGCCAAATTTGTCCCAATGGGCAATGTTATGAGAGGCTTTATACCAATGGGGCACCCAAATATATTCAGCCCGTAAAACCCGGTCAAGAGCCCGTGCCGCCACGTTTAGCGCATCACGGCTTTTAGCTTGCGTCAAAATATCGATCAATTTGTCGACGGCGGGGTTTTTCAACCCTGAGAGGTTAAAAGTCCCGCGTGCATCGGCAGACTTTGAGCCGAAAAACCCACGCAGTTCCACGCCAGGTGTTTGGTTCATAGTGTAGCGTTGCGATACAATATCAAAGTCAAAGTTTTTGAGCCGTTGTTGGTATTGAGCCGCTTCGACATAGCGAATTTTGGCATCTACGCCCAAGAGTTTCAAATTACGCACAAACGGTGAAATGATACGTTCAAAACTAGGTGAATAAATTAAAAATTCGGCAGTCAGGGGCTGGTTTTTTTCGCTCACCCGCTTACCATTGCGCAGCTCCCAACCCGCTTGGGTCAGTAATTGTGAGGCAAGGCGCAGGTTCTTGCGATCTTGGCCAGAGCCATCGCTAACGGGCGGTAAGACAGCATCGCCAAAAACTTCAGGCCGAACTTTATCGGCGATCGTTTTGAGCAGTTCGCGTTCTTTTGGTGGCATTTTCTTTAATGCCTTCATATCCGAATTTTCAAAGAAAGATTGTGTGCGTTTGTATTGGTTAAAGAACAGGTTTTTATTGGTCCATTCAAAATCAAAGGCTAAACCAAAAGCCTTGCGTGTACGCACATCTTGATAGATTTTGCGCCGCATATTTAAAAAGAAACCTTGCGCGCCTGATGCATTAGCATCGGGTAAAACGAGCTTTTTTACCCGCCCATCATTAACCGCTTTAAAATCATAAGCTGTTGCCCATGATTTGGAGGTAAATTCTTCGCGTAAATCCAAAAGGCCTGATTTGAGTGCTTCAAACTCGGATGTTCGATCACGGAAATATAAAAGCTTAATGATAGAAAAATTGTGCCGCCCAACGTTTACGGGCAAACCCTTTGCCCAATAATCCGCGCGCAATTCATAGGTGATGTGCTGGCCTTGTTTTACATCAACAACCTTGTATGGCCCCGAACCAAGCGGTGGTTTTAGGCTGGTTTTACTGAAATCGTTCTTGGTGTAATAAGCTTTGGAAAGAACGGGAAGTAGAGCGATTATCATCGGCAAATCGCGAACATTTTTGCCTTTAAATCGATATTTTACCGTCAAAGGGTCAATGGCTTTTGCTGAAACCACATCGCGAATATCAATTTTAATGCGTTCATGGCCCTTATCTTTTAAGAGCCGAAATGTACCAACCACGTCAGCGGCTGTTAAGGCGGTGCCGTCTGAAAACTTGGCTTGCGGTCGCAACTTAAACGTCACGCTCATTTTGTCATCTGCAACATCAGCAGATTGCGCGACAAGTCCATATATCGCATCAGGTTCATCAAAAGCGCGAACCATCAAGCTATCAAATAACAGTTCAAGTTTTTGCGCTGATTCTCCTTTGAGAATATAGGCGTTTAAACTATCAAAAGTCGTGCGCCCCTCGGTGCCAACCGTAGTAAGTTTACCACCCTTTGGCGCATTGGGGTTGGTGTAGTCAAAATGGGTAAAATCTTTTTTGTACTTCAATTCACCAAAAGCAGAAAGGCCGTGACTTGGTTGGGCAAAAGCGCTGCCTGATAACAAGATGCACCCCGTTAGCGCGCCTATTGTGGTTTTTAGTAAGCCGTTCATTTTGCAGCCTCAGTTTCGGCCGCTTTGGCCTCATCCCACCACCAGATGTTTGGGAATCCGTTTGAATAGTCAGGCATATTGTCAGGTTTGCCAAAGCGGTTCCAACGCAACGTGCGATCATAAGGAATGTGCCACATGGGTACGACGAAATGATGAGCAAGCAAAACGCGATCTAGGGCGCGGCTCGCCGTGATTAAGTCCGCACGGTTTTTTGCAAAAATCAACCGCTCAACTAAGCTATCAATGGCCTTGTCCTTAATGCCGATAAGGTTACGACTGCCTTCTTTATCAGCTGCCTTTGAACCCCAAAAATCGCGTTGCTCATTGCCAGGTGATAAGCTTTGGCGAAAAGAACCAACAATGCAATCATAATCAAACTGCTGTACTTTTCGGGTGTATTGCGAGGTATCCACGGTGCGAACACTGGCTTTGACACCCAAAAGTTTCAGCTGCTTGATGTAAGGCAAGACGATCCGTTCAAACGCTGGAGATATGAGTAAAATCTCAAACTCCATACGAACACCGTCTTTAACAAGAATCCGATCTTTACCTGTTTTCCATCCCGCCTGTCGCAAAAGTATCGAAGCTTGACGCAAATTATTGCGCACATCGCGCGGCGTGTTCACAACAGGGTTTTTAAATTCTTTGGTAAAAACCTCATCGGGAATTTGACCGCGCAGGGGTTCTAATATCTTCAATTCTGCGGCATCGGGCAACCCGCTTGATGCAAGTTCTGAATTAGAAAAATAGCTATCTGTGCGCTTGTACTGTCCAAAGAAAAGGTTTTTGTTTGACCATTCAAAATCAAATGCGAAGTTAAAGGCTTGCCGTACGCGGGGGTCTTGGAATATTTTTTTGCGCGTATTAAAAACAAAAGCCTGCATGCCTTGGCCATTTTTGAGCATAATTTCCTCTTTTATGACGCGGCCTTTTTTTAAGGCTGGAAAATCATACTGGGTGGCCCAAATTTTTGAATTGTTCTCAACACGCCAATCATATTGGTCGCCCTTAAATGCTTCGACGGCAACACTTTGGTCACGGAAATAAAGTTCTTTGATCTCATCAAAGTTATTTTGCCCGATATTTACCGGCAATTCTGCTGCCCAATAATCTTTGACCCGCTCAATGACAATCCAATCGCCAGTTTTTGAGTCTTTGATTTTATAAGCACCATTGCCGAGAATGGGCTCAAGTGAGATTTTTTTGATGTCACGATCTTTACCGTTGGCTTTTTTTCCGTCCCACCATTTCTTGGACAGGATGTTCAGTTGCGCGGTAATTTGCGGTAGCTCTTTATTTCCCTTGCCACTAAAGAAGAAGGTGACTTCTCCATCGCCTGTTTGTTCAGATTTTGTGATGTTGCGATAATAGGCGTTGTAACCTGGGTGCGCCGACTTTAGAGCTTGCATGCTAAATATAACATCTTCAGCTGTGATCGTACTGCCATCGTGAAAGCGCGCTTTTGGGTTCAGTTTAAACGTCACAGATGAAAAGTCATCGGGGTGTGAAATGTGGCTAGCAATGAGGCCATACATTGTGCTGGGTTCATCAAGGGCGGACGAAAACAAAGTATCAAAGGTGCTGCTGACTAAACTGGCCGCTGAACCTTTAAACGTGAACGGGTTTAAATTATCAAAAGCCCCAATCCCGTATTGCCTGATTTTCCCAAGCTTTGGTGCTTGCGGATTGACATAATCAAAATGTTTAAACCCAGCTGGATATTTGGTTTCCCCAAATAAAGATAACCCATGTCGCCAGTCTTTGCTCTGCGCTTTCAAAATAGAAGGAGCGGCTAATCCTGAGAAAGGAACAACAGCAACTCCAGCGGTGAGTTGCAGGGCGCGACGACGAGAAATTTTATGCAAAATGACAAACCTTTTTTGTTTCTTACTAGAGCGTTTCATTATTATTTGTTGAGCAAACACGGCATGAAACGCAAGACTATCAATATTCTAGCTAGAGCCAGTTTGGTGCAATCTAAACCAGACCGACTCTAGCTGGCATCATGGCACAAAAAAACACTGACGAAAGCCCCGTCAGTGTCTTTATAGTGTTTTAAACGCGTGAAATCTTTGTAATATAGGCGTAATATAGGCAGGGTTAAGCGTATTAACGCTGGATTGTACCCGCTTTTTACTTAAGTGATTTCAGATAAACGATAACTGCAGCTTGTGCGGCAGGTTTCTTCAACTTGAAGGTCATTTTTGACTTTCCACCAAGGTAACCCTTTGGATCAGAGATAAATTTAGCAACTTTTTCTTCTGTCCAGTTGCCGATTTCAGCTTTTTTTGCAGTCATACCTGCAGAATATTTGAAATCTTCAACAGATCCAGCAGCGCGACCAATGAGGCCAAATAGGTTTGGTCCAACTTTGTTTTTGCCACCTTTTTCAGCCGTATGGCATGCAGCGCACTTTTTGAAGCCTTTTTGACCAGCTTCAACCGTTGCTTTGGCTAAAAGAGCTGAGAAATCAACAGCTTTTGGCGCATCTTCTTTTTTAGCTTCTTTTTTCTCAGTTTTTTCTGCATCAGGTAGTTCGACAGTCATACCCATTTTTTCAGGTTTTTCAACGTGATAAATAATGGCGCTGACTTGTTTCAAGCCAAGAACTAACAACAAAGTTCCAAGTATCGCCCCGGCGATCTTATTTATGGTAAAACTATGCATAATTACTGTACCATCCCTCTTTCAAATCAATAAAAGGCTTAATCGCCCATTTGACACATTAAACTTTGCGCGAAACTAATTGTTTCTTATACGACATTCAATACGTATAAGGGTAAAATGTTCAATTTGCCGCGCTATTTGCCACGTATTTGGAAAGTACAATGTCGATAAATACCCCAAATCCTAATAATACAATTGTAATTATACCAGCTCGCATGGCCTCAACCCGTTTACCTGGCAAGCCATTGGCTGATATTTGCGGCATGCCGATGATCGCTCAGGTTTGGCAACGCGGTATTGAAGCAAAGATTGGCAAGGTCCTTGTTGCTGCTGGCGAAGATGAAATCGCCAGCGCAATTCGAAAAGTTGGTGGTGATGCGATTCTAACTGATGCCAATTTGCCCTCTGGCTCTGATCGCGTGGCCCAAGCACTCAATATGCGCGACCCTGATCGACAGTTTGAATTTATCGTCAATCTGCAAGGTGATTTGCCCACCATTGACCCTAAAGCCATTCGGGCCTGTTTGGGGGCATTTTTGACCTATGATGCTGACATCACCACATTGGTGGCAAAAATTGATAATGAAGAAGAATTGAGCAATCCAAACGTTGTTAAAGCCATGACCAAGTTTGCCCAAGGCGCGTCCACTGCCATTGCAACAGACTTTGTCCGCGAAATTCCAGACCAGACTCCACCGCCATTTTGGCACCACATTGGCATTTATGGCTATCGCCGCGAGGCGCTTGAAAAGTTCATTGGCCTGCCTGTAAGCGCGCGAGAAAAGTCACGCTCATTAGAACAAATGCGCGCCCTTGATAACCAAATGACGATTGCCGTATCGCGGGTTGATGTCGTGCCTTTTGGCGTGGACACCCCACAAGATCTTGCTATTGCCCGTGAAGTCATTGCACAACACAACCAACAAAATTCAAGTTGAAGAGAGAAAACCGTTGAGTAAAAAGAAAATATCTTATCAGGGCGAGCCTGGCGCAAATTCCCATATCGCATGCAATGAGCAATATCCAGATTACCAAGCCGTTGCTTGTCGCACATTTGAGGATGCTTTTGCCGCGATTGAAAGTGGTGATGTTGAATTGGGTATGATCCCGATTGAAAATTCGGTTGCAGGCCGCGTGGCTGATATTCACCACCTTTTACCGCAGTCTGATTTGAACATTATCGGTGAATATTTTTTACCTATTCATCATCAAATGCTCGGCCTTAAAGGGGCAAAGCTTGCTGACATAAAATCAATCCACAGCCATATTCACGCGCTTGGTCAGTGTCGTAACATCATCAATGATATGGACTTGCAAGCTGTAACAGAGGTTGATACTGCAGGTGCTGCGCGCTGGCTTTCACAAGAAGGCGATAAAACCCAAGCATCTATTTCATCAACTTTGGCAGGGCAAATTTATGGCCTTGATGTTCTAAAAGAAAATATCGAAGATGCCGAACACAACACAACACGTTTTGTCGTTTTAGCTAAAAATGGTGCGCGTGCAAAACAAGGTGATGGTAAAATTGTCACCAGTTTTGTATTTCGTGTGAACAACGTGCCTGCAGCTCTTTATAAGGTCATGGGTGGGTTTGCCACCAACGGCATCAACATGACCAAATTAGAGTCTTATCAAATTGATGGCCGTTTTACCGCCACGCAATTTTACGCTGATGTTGAAGGCCACCCCGATGATGAAGGGCTGAAGTTTGCGATGGAAGAGCTTGAGTTTTTTACAGACTTCTCGCGTATTCTTGGTGTTTATAAAGCTGGCGAACTACGCGATCAGCTAACCTAAAATTGAACCAATAGTCAGCGATACGGCAAAATCTGCAGCAACAATAGCGGCCGATAACCCCATTGGTGTGCCTAGGGCTTTGCTGGTGATATACCATTCAAAATAAAGCGTGATGAACAACAACATGAAGATCAAGAACGTACCAGCCCGTGGGTTGGTAAGTCCTGCTGCGATCAATACTGATGGAATAGCCATGATTATCATGGCCAAAACCGTTGTCCAATTAAACACCGTAACATAGCGTGCGTAGTGCTTTTCGCATGATAATGCCCGCATCATGAAAAGCGCAACTATGGGCCATATAACCCATTGGACACACAGGCTAATCAACGACTTTATAGCAGAAAAATCTTTTGGCTCACCGCCTGATGCCGCGCTCCAATCGGTGCTAGAAGCAAACAAATAAATTGGAATGATTAAAACAATGGCACTAAATGAGCGCCAAAACCCGTCGCTGGTTTGGTTAAACTGCTCAAGGCCTTTTTCATCTCGCATCAAGAGTGCAAACGCACCAGACAATGAATTTGTTGCCTCTTGAAACCAACTGA
>JAMOMM010000293.1 GCA_027067085.1 Hyphomicrobiales bacterium | reverse complement strand
TAATCACAGCCCCTATGATGTTGGGTTTGGTATTTATATTCATTGGCCGTTTTGTTTGGCCAAATGCCCTTATTGCGATTTTAATTCTCATGTTCGTCATGGCGGTGTCGATGAGCGACTATTCGTCAAAGGCTTGCAAGCTGAACTCAACCATTTTGCTGAGCAAACATCAGACCGCACAGTGACCAGTGTTTTTTTTGGTGGTGGGACACCATCGCTTATGTCGCCCAAAGCAGTTGGCGTTATTATCGATAAAATCGCTCAACTTTGGGAAGTCTCGGGCGATGTTGAGATCACCCTTGAAGCAAATCCAACCAGCATTGAAGCGCAAAACTTTATTGGCTACCGTACGGGCGGAGTCAATCGCGTATCGGTGGGCATTCAGGCGCTCAATGATAGTGATTTAAAGGCATTGGGGCGCCAACACACCGCTAAAGAGGCGCTTAACGCCTTTGCGTTGGCAAAAAATACCTTTGAACGTACAAGCTTTGATCTCATCTATGCACGCTCAGGTCAAACCGTTGAAAACTGGCGCGCAGAACTTGGCCATGCACTTGAACACCAACAAGGTCATATGTCGCTTTATCAATTAACGATAGAACCTGAAACTGCCTTTGAAAAATTGCATAGCGCTGGCAAACTCATCATTCCTGGTGATGATTTAGCCGCAAACCTGTTTGACTTGACCCAAGAGCTAACAGATAAAGCGGGCTTAAATGCCTATGAAATTTCCAACCACGCCTATGGCGACCATCAATCGCGCCACAATAAACTTTATTGGCGCTACGGAGAATATGTTGGAGTTGGTGCGGGCGCTCATTCTCGGATTATTGCAAACGGACAACGGTTAGGCTTACAGAACGAAAAAAACCCAGAGCGTTGGCTCGATACTATAAAGCGCAATGGCTGTGGCACGGTAGAAAGCGAAGTGCTTACAAGCGATGATGAAGCAAAAGAGTTTTTGCTGATGGGCCTAAGGTTGAACGAAGGGATCGACCTTGAACGTTATAATCAGCTGTTCAACAAAACCCCACCGCGTGCAAACGTTGCCATGCTCATTGAGCAAGAATTGTTAGAAACAATACCCCATTCAACCTTGATGCGGGCAACCAACAAAGGCAAACGCGTCTTAAACGGTTTGATTTCTTATTTAGCCGATTAGTTTTACTTTACCCAGAAACCGTCAAATCAACAGACTGAACCCGTTTGACACCGTGCTCATTAAACTGTTGATACATTGCTTCAAGCGACCCGCCCATATTGATGCCACGGCAGGCATCTTCAACAACATACACATCTAACCCTAAGCCTTTGCCATCCAATGCGGAAAACCCAACACAATAATCAGTTGCAAGGCCTGCCATAAATACACGCTTAAAACCGCGTTCTTGGACAAAACCCATCAGACCAGTTCGGGTTTTCTGGTCATTTTCAAAAAAAGCAGAATAGGAATCTATGTCGCCACGAAAGCCTTTGCGGATAATCATTTGAGCTTTATCTGTTTCAAGGTCCTTGTGAAATTGAGCGCCAAAGCTGCCCTGCACACAATGATCTGGCCACAAATTTTGCATGCCGTATGAAAGTTCAACCATTTCAAACGGCGATTTTCCCTCATGGGAACTTGCAAATGAAGAATGGCCTGCAGGGTGCCAGTCTTGAGTGAGCGCAACATTGTCAAATCGCCGTGTCAGATTATTTATCAACGGCACAATATCGTGCCCGCCATCTACGCCAAGCGCCCCGCCTGGGCAAAAATCATTTTGAACATCGATAATTAAAAATAGATCTGTCGCTGGATTTAGCACGCGTTCTGCCTTTTAAATTTCTGTGGTAAATTTTACTGATGGATTTTCTAAACTTAAATTGCTGCGCGTTTTTCGCGTCGACGTTGCACTGATGATGGGATCTTTAAAGATTCACGATACTTTGCAACAGTACGTCGTGCAATTTCAATACCCTGATCGGTTAAAATTTCAACAATTGCATCATCGGACAGAATTTTTTCTAGCGATTCATCATCGGTCAATTGTTTAATCAAATAACGGATTGATTCAGCCGAATATTCATTTTCACCATTAGTTGAGGCAATTGCCGTTGTGAAAAAATATTTTAGTTCAAAAATACCACGCGGGGTCTCAACATACTTATTTGAGGTAACACGAGAAACCGTTGATTCATGCATTTCAATAACATCGGCGACATTGCGCAAATTCAGCGGCTTTAGAGCGTGAATACCCTCAATCAAAAATGCATCTTGCTGACGGACAATTTCACGTGAAACGGCTAAAATAGTACGGGCGCGTTGTTCTAAGCTTTTGACTAACCACGTGGCTTCGCTATGACATTCTGAGATATATACTTTGTCTTGCTCGCGTTCAGCACTGGCTGAAACCGTGGCATAATATTTATTATTGACCAATACACGCGGCAGTGTTTCAGAATTTAGTTCTACAATCCACGTTCCATCAGGGGCTGCGCGTACAATCACATCAGGCACTACAGGTTGCACGGTTACATCACCATAAGCCAAGCCTGGCTTTGGATCGAGTTCGCGAATTTCACCAACCATTTCATAGATGTCATCTAAATCTACACGGCATAATTTTTTCAGTTTTGGAAACTCACGCTTAGCCAGCAAATCAAGATTTTCAACCAACGCTTCCATTGCAGGATCAAAACGATCTTTTTCAACCAATTGAAGCTTCAAACAATCTTTGAGATCTTTGGCAAAAACCCCTGTTGGTTCAAACGTCTGCATAATACTCAGGGTATCTTCGACCTCTTGCACATCGCAACTCAGCGCATCGGCAATTGTTTGAACGTCAGACCCAAGATACCCGCTATCATTTAAAGTACCAATTAGGTAACCGCCAATTAAACGCTTGGCGGGATCAGCGATAGACAATTGCAATTGTCTTTCCAAATAATCTGAAAGAGTAATTTCTTCTGGAAGAATGTTTTCAAAATTAAAGCCATCACGATCAAATGAACCAGAACTTGTTGAAGTGCCAACAGAAGACCAGCTTGAATCCATTTGCGCAGGTTGGGCTCTATCTTGAGTGTCAGCGCGTGCTTCATCGGCATAAACATTGCCAAGGTCCACATCCATATTCTCTAGAGTTTTGCTAACATCGCCTTCAGCTGGAAGGGGCGCTGCTTCAGGTGCTGCGTCTGATAGTGGCTCTGCTGACACTTCATTGTCGCTTTGACCCACTTTTTCCAACAAAGGATTCTTCTCAAGCTCAGTTTCAACAAATTCCTGCAGCTCAAAGTTCGACATTTGCAAAAGCTTAATCGCTTGTTGCAATTGCGGGGTCATTACCAAGGATTGACCTTGGCGCATATCCAATCGTTGTGTCAGTGCCATATCAGTGCAGCTATTTTCAATTATTCAAACATGCGAGAACATCTCGCAATTAGAATAACACTACAGGGTGAATCTTTCACCTAAGTAAAGCTCGCGCACATTTTTATTGGCCACCACCTCTTGCGGGGTGCCCTCCATTAAGACCGCACCTTCATGGAGAATGAGGGCTCGATCGATAAGCTCGAGGGTTTCTTTGACGTTGTGATCCGTAATAAGCACCCCGATTCCCCGAGAGGTGAGCTGTCGCACCAAGTGGCGGATATCACCGATTGCAATTGGATCAATCCCTGCGAATGGCTCATCGAGGAGCATGTATTTAGGGTCGGCTGCAAGCGCTCTTGCGATTTCGACCCGGCGACGCTCGCCGCCAGATAACGCCACAGCTGGCGAATGCCTAAGGTGGGCAATGTGAAACTCATTTAATAACTCACGCAACTTACTATCACGCTGTTTTCGATCTCTATTGGTTAGCTCGAGAACCGCGCGAATATTTTCCTCTACTGTAAGCCCCCGAAAAATCGAGCTTTCCTGCGGTAAATACCCCACACCCAAACGCGCCCGCTTATACATGGGCAGATGTGTAATATCTTCACCATCAAGTTCTATTGTGCCTTTATCTGCCGCGATCAGACCTGTGACCATATAAAATGTGGTCGTCTTTCCCGCGCCATTAGGACCTAATAAACCTACAGCCTCTCCTTGACGAACAGTCAAACTGACATCACGAACCACCGGGCGGCGCTTAAAGCTTTTATACAAGCTTGTTGCAACCAAACCTTGCGGTCTGCCTTGTTCATTCACAGCATGATCGTTCATTGGACAACAATCCAATTGATTTGCTTTAACCATCTCTTTTGCAATTTTACCTGCCGTTCTTACTTTGGCCTTAAAGCAAATTAGCTGCTCTTAAGGCAAAATCGATGATTAAAACACTGCTTTAGAACTTATTCGTCTAGGTGTATTACTCATCAATATGATTAATTTTGGATAAACCGATTAAAAAAAATTGTATTTACTTTGGTACAAACGAGCCTTTTACCCGTCCACCCGTCATTTCGCTATGATTTGTTTTGAGGTTGATGTTGAGTTTTTTGCCTTTAATAATTGTCGCGCCTTGATGAACAACAACATTTCCACCCACAACAGCTGTATCTTTACGTACATTCATTCGCGCCCATTGACCCGTGATGCGTTGCTTTTTGGTGATAATTAAAACACGCCCTGTCGCATAGAGAAACGTCACAACCGTTTTCTCTTTGCCTGCTTTGTTTTTTTCTTTGATGAAATCAACAACCAGCTTATCGGAATTTAGGGTTGTATCGCCGCGCACGGCTTTGACCTTACCAACAAAGACAGCTTTGTTTTCTTTATCGATAATTTCCATTTTGTCGGATTCAATATCAACTGGCTGTTTCTTTTTGGTCGACTTTGAGATTTCAGAGGTATTGACTACTTGTGCAATGCTTTGCGTATTAAAAATACCGCCGCTAAAAGCTGCCAATGTTAAAACGGCTCCAATTTTTGTAAATTTTTGAACGTTCATTTCAACACTTTTCCCTGTTTATCTGTTTTACCATCTGAAGCCGTTGGCTTTGAGCTTGACGCATCCTTTTGCGAACTTGCATCAAAATGGGTTTTAACACCACCAAAAAACAAAACCCGCGCGCCATTATCAGTTATATCAAGGCCATTTGAGTTTATCGTACCTTGTGCAAACACTACTTTAACTGGCACATTGGCGTACAAACGCTTTTCCTTTAGGGTCACTCGAGCCTTTTCAAGATAGGCCGTATACTGACCTTGTGAGATCAACTTCACATTACCAATAAGGTCTAAAATGCGATTTTTCTTGTCGTAAGCGCCAGCTTTTGAGGTCAGCTTCATTACCCTGCCTGTTTTCTTACGCAAATGACCTGACACCGTTGTTAGATGGGCTAAATCACTGTTTGTTTTGTCTTGTAAAACAGACAAAGCCTTCATTTCGTAAGGTTGATTGTCTTTATCAAAACCAGTGATGGTTGAAACGCCCGATGAGACCTGCTCAGGCAAGGGCATGTTAGCAACAGGTTCTGGTGCCTTGGTAAACAAAGATGCAAACAAACCAGCTTTGCCTAAAAACAATGCGACCAAACCGATGGTAACGACCAACACCAAAGTGCTGACAACATCAACAAGTCTAAGCTTTTTCTTTGCCAAAGCGGCCATTTTATATCAATTCATTATAGCTTTTTAAGAACACATTATCACGGCGTATAAATCAACGATGGGCGAAAATATCCGTTTCACCCCAGCCTGCTAAATCAAGAGCACAGCGGGTTGGTAGGAATTCAAAACAAGCATTGGCAATATCCATGCGCCCTTCGCGTTTCAACATCTGATCCAGTCTAATTTTTAACTCATGTAAATACAAAACATCACCAGCTGCATATTGTTTTTGCGCATCAGACAGAACAGCCGAGCCCCAATCAGAACTTTGTTGTTGTTTTGACACATCAACGCCAAGCATTTCACGAACCAAATCTTTTAGACCGTGACGATCAGTATAAGTGCGCACAAGTTTTGAGGCAATTTTGGTGCAATAAACTGGCGCCACATCAACATCAAGATACGCTTTAAGGACCGCAACATCAAACCGAGCATAATGAAAGATTTTCACCACATCTTTATTGGCCAACAATGCTTTTAAATTTGGCGCATCGTAATTGTTACGATCAAGTTGAACCAAATGGGCGTTACCATCACCTGCAGACAATTGTATCAAACACAACTTATCGCGATGCGGATTTAAACCCAACGTCTCGGTATCAATCGCAACCGATTTACCAAAATCAACGTCAGCAGGCAAATCGCCTTTGTGGAGTTTAATCGCCATTATAGTTCCCTTTTTGGTCTAAATCTTGACCGCAATTTGCCAATTGCTTCACTATATAAAACAATTTGAGGCATTTTAGCGGCCAGCTTGAGGATCGTCATTGTCTAAGACAAGTTTATAAGATTAAAGTTTGGTGCAAACAAGCATTTCTAAGACCCAATGATGTTTAATATCTGACCTTGGGCGCATTTTTGATAAAACTGCTTTTCAATAGCAACCAAGCACTATAAAACGAACAAAATGGCAAAAATTCAGGGATTATTGGCTATGTCCAAACAAATAAAGTCCAAACAAGCAAGACTTATTACAATTTTTGGTGGATCTGGTTTTATTGGTCGTCATTTAGTACAAAATTTAGCCGCACAAGGATATCGCATTCGTGTTGGTGTTCGTCGCCCTGACCTTGCTGGCCGCTTACAGCCGCTTGGCAGCGTTGGGCAAATCATGCCCGTTCAAGCCAATGTTCGGTTTCCAAAATCTCTTGAAAGTGCCTGCCAAGGTGCTGATATAGTCATCAACCTTACTGGTATTTTGAGCCCAACTGGCAACCAAAGCTTTGAAGCTGTGCATGAGTTTGGCGCTGGTGCTGTTGCAAAAGCTGCCGCAAATGCAAATGTTTCAACATTGCTGCATTTATCTGCCATTGGTGCAGATAAAAATGGGGCAAGCATTTATCATAAAAGCAAGGGCGCTGGCGAAGAAAACGTCCTGAAAGCCTTTCCAAAAGCAATTATAGTTCGACCATCATTAGTTTTTGGCCCTGAAGATGCATTTTTTAACAAATTTGCAGAGCTTGCTCGCTTTAGTCCCATTCTGCCGCTTATTGGTGGCGGGACAACTAAGTTTCAGCCTGTTTATGTCGGTGATGTTGCTAAAGCGATTTCCAAACTATTAGAAAACGCTAGTTCACAAGGTAAAATCTATGAATTGGGTGGCCCAGAAGTTTTAAGCTTTAAGCAACTGTTACAATTCATCACCAAAACAACAGAGCGCAAACGCCTGCTTGTGCCAGTGCCGTGGTTTGCCGCTAAACTAATGGGCCGTGTTCTTGGTATCTTACCCAGCCCAATGCTCACACGCGATCAGGTCATTATGTTACAATCAGACAATGTTGTGTCTGACACTGCTGAAAAAGACCACCGCAGTTTGCAAGGTTTAGGCATTGAAGGTGAAACAATTGCCTCACAAGTCCCGTCATACCTTTATCGCTACAAAAAGTTTGGCCAATATACCGAGACTGGCAATTCTACAATTTAAAGTTTAGAGTCGGTCTGGTTTAAATTGAACCAGACCGACCAGCTTGAGGTATTGATAATCTTGCGTTTCATGCAGTGTTTGTGATTCAAACAAAACATGAAACGCTCTAGCACCGTTTAAAATTAAACAATGACGCCTGTATAAACCAGCGATAGAAGCACCACGCCCAAAACCAACCGATAGATCACAAACGGTAAGAACGTTACAGTTTTTAGTAATTTCATTAAAAAGGTAATTGCTGCCAGCGCGGTAAAGAATGTCAAACCGCCCGTTATAAGGGCATCGGATGAAATCACTTCGCCTTTGGATATAGCATCACCAAGCACCAAAACCCCTGCGCCAGCGATGGCGGGTATCCCTAAAAGAAACGAAAAACGGGCCGCTTCTGGACGCGAATACCCTAGTGCACGCGCAGCTGTCATGGTTATACCCGAACGGCTGGTGCCTGGAATAATGGCAATGGCTTGGGCGATGCCAATCAAAATCGCTGGTGATATTTTCATATCTTCCATGATTTTTTTTGCTGAAGAAAATCGATCTGCAATATACATCAAAAGGCCAAAAATAATGGCATTCCAGCCAACAATTTGTGCGCCTCGGACAGAATCAATTAAACCCGTTTTTTTAACATATAATCCAAATATCACCGCTGGAACGGTTGCCACAACGATGTAAATTGCCAGTTTGCCGTATAAGGTTACGTTGCCACGTAAAAGGTTCAACCCACCTATAATCAGCTGCCAAATATCAGTACGAAAATAAACCACGACGGCTGCAAATGATCCCATATGAACCATCACATCAGTGAGAAGACCTTGGTCTGCCCAGCCCATAATTTCAGGCACAAGGATCAAATGACCTGATGAGGAAATAGGTAAAAATTCGCTAATGCCTTGAACAATAGCCAATACAATTATCTGCTCAATAGACATATTCATTACACCTTAGAAATTTGATTTACCGCCAAGTATGTTAAGTTAGAACGCTTGAACCTATGACGTTTACTTGAAGTCCTAAAAAACACGCAAATTGTTAATAAACGATGCCAAGTTTGTAAAAATGTTCTATACCCGCGACAATATTTAATAAAGTGGGCAAAATTGCCCTATAATTTTCACGATAGAAATTAAAGAAATTTGATTGAAATGACCAAACTTTACCATTACCCGCTTGACCCGTTTTGTCGCCGTATCCGCCTTAGTGCAGGTGAATATAAGCAAGAGCTTGACCTGATAGAGGAAAAGCCATGGCAAGCGCGTGCAGAATTTTTGCAGCTAAATCCCGTTGGCGCTGTCCCTGTGCTCATTAGCGATGAAGATGTTGTTGCCGCTGGCACCGAGGCTGTTGCTGGGTTTATTGAAGACAACCGCCCTGAAGGGTGCCCATCTCAAGTAGGCGCTAATGATAAAGAGCGCGCAGAAGTGCGCCGCTTAACGGCTTGGTTTGATACAAAATTCCACCATGAAGTTTCAGCTCCTTTATTGATTGAAAAGGTCATCCGCCGTTTTGTGCCACCAGAGGCAGGCGGTGGAGCGCCAAACATGGCTGTCGTACGCCAAGCTCTTGATACGGTGCGTCCTCACCTTGAATATATTGGTGCACTTACCGAAGATCACAATTGGTTGGCTGGAGATGAGATTTCAATCGCTGATTTTGCAGCAGCCGCTCACCTTTCAGTTATCGACTATTTAGGTGATGTGCCTTGGAGTGAAAACGAGAAAGCTAAAGCTTGGTATCAGCGTATTAAATCGCGACCAACTTTTAGAACACTCCTAAGTGATAAAGTCACTGGCATGCCAGCATCACGCATTTATGCTGATCTTGATTTTTAAACTCTAGGGTTTGATATGTCAGACGCTTTAAAGCAACAACTCACCCAACGCGCGGGTGAGTTGGGCTTTGATGTGGTTCGATTTACCGACGCCAATTTACCAACGCTAACGGGTCAGCGGTTGGTTGAATTTACCGAAAATGACTACCATGGTGACATGGAGTGGATGCCGCAAACACTGGACCGTCGGCAAACACCAACAGATATGTGGCCCGATGCTAAGTCAGCCATTGTATTAGCGTTAAACTATGGGCCAGAAACAAACCCGCTTGAGAGGCTCAAACAAACCTCAACTGGCAATATTTCAGTTTATGCCCTAAATCGTGATTACCACGACCTTATCAAAGGTCGCTTGAAACAACTGGCAGGATGGTTTGCGAGTAAAAGCGGGCAAGATGTTAAAGTGTTTGTTGATACCGCCCCCTTGATGGAAAAACCATTGGCGGGCAAGGCTGGCGTTGGTTGGCAGGGTAAACATACAAACCTTGTTTCACGTGAATTTGGCTCCTGGTTATTTCTCGGCGTGATATTAACCACCGCAGAGTTGGAAAGTGATGAGCCAAGTAACGATAATTGTGGCCAGTGCACCGCGTGTATCGATATTTGTCCAACCAAAGCCATGCCTGCCCCCTACCAAATTGATGCACGGCGCTGTATTTCATACTTAACCATTGAGTATCATGGTCATATTCCGCTTGAGTTTCGAGCCGCTATTGGTAATCGTATATATGGCTGTGATGATTGTTTAGCGGTTTGCCCATGGAATAAATTTGCTAAGCAAAGCCGCGAGCAAAAGCTATCGGCGCGCGATGATCTTATTGCTCCTGATTTATCTTATTTAGCATTACTTGATGACGGCGCGTTTCGAACGCTTTTTAGCGGCTCACCTGTTAAACGCATAAAGCGCAACCAATTTGTTCGAAACGTATTGATCGCCATTGGCAACTCAAACGATCATACTTTAGCATCGACCGTAAAAAATCTGCTAACAGATGATAGCGTACGGGTACGAGCAATGGCGGTTTGGGCATTGAACCAGCTTATAAGCCACAG
>JAMOMM010000292.1 GCA_027067085.1 Hyphomicrobiales bacterium | reverse complement strand
GCAAAGCCCTAAAACCCTTAATGGATGATGCCCGTGTGCCGTCTCTTAAAAAGCTACTGCTATCAACGGGTGATCTAAAAACCAATGAAACACCAGAGGCTACCATTTATGATGAAAACGTTGTGGCTGCAGTTAAGTTATTCCAGCTTCGCCACGGCGCGCAAAGCGATGGTGTCGTTGGCCCAGCAACATTAAAAATGCTCAATGTGCCACTTGACTACCGCATCAAGCAGCTAATTATAAACTTGGAGCGCCGCCGCTGGATGCCTGATGACTTTGGCAAACGCTACGTCTTTGTCAATTTGGCTGACCAGTTTTTAAAAGTCGTTGACCAACTGCCTAACCGCGAAAAAACCCGCCTTGGGGCACGTGTTGTTGTTGGCAAAACTTATCATGAAACGCCGATTTTCAGCGATCAAATGAAATATTTAGTTATCAATCCTTACTGGAACGTACCATCTTCGATCGCCAACAAAGAGTATTTACCAAAATTGCGCCGTGATCCTGGTTATCTCCAACGCCAAGGCATTCGTATTTTAGGTGCAGGTGGTGAAATCAACCCGTATTCAGTCAATTGGAACGCAATGTCACGCATGCCTTATCGTTTGCGCCAAGATACAGGTGCCAAAAATGCCCTTGGCCGTATCAAATTTATGTTCCCAAATAAATACAATGTCTACATCCATGACACCCCGTCAAAAAGATTATTCACCCGTGCGACTCGCTATTTCAGCCATGGCTGTATTCGTGTACAAAACCCAATCTCACTTGCAGCAACACTTCTAAAAGAACAGGGTTGGAGCGCAGCAAAAATCAAAGCACAAATAGCTTCAGGCAAACGTAGAATTGTGAAACTAAAAAAGAAAGTGCCAGTGCACATAACCTATCTAACAGCATGGGTTAACAAAGGTGGCCAAGTTAATTTCCGTAATGATGTCTATAAGCGCGACAAAAACCTGATTAACGCTCTAATACCCAACAAGAAATAAAACTAATCTTCGTTGGCAATATGGGTAATACCAACGCGGAAATAGTCATAGCCTGTATATAGCGTAATCACCGCGGCAATCCACAAACCCGCCAAACCAATTTCTGTATTGTAAGGCAACACTTTATCACCCGCTGGCCCTGCGATCAAAAACCCAAAGGCAACCAATTGCACAGTTGTTTTCCACTTGGCCAAATTGGTAACAGGTACTGAAACCTGCAACTCGGCTAAAAATTCCCGCAAGCCAGAAACCAAAATTTCGCGACATAAAATAATCAGCGCCGCCCATACATGATAGCCCTCAATCGTACCATCAACCGCTAACACGATCAAAATCGCAGCCACCAAAAGCTTATCTGCAATCGGATCAAGCATGCGACCTAACGATGATTGCTGCGACCAAATTCGCGCCAAATAGCCATCAAAAAAATCGGTGATCGCTGCAACAGTAAAAATACCTAAAGCCCACCACCGCGCCGCATCGCCACCATAGAGCAAACAAGCAGCCACCAACGGCACACCAAGTATACGCAGATAGGTCAAAATATTCGGCCAACTCAAAACCGTTTTTAAAAACTTCTCTTGTTTGGCCTTCTCATTCATGGGGGAAACTATCTTTGAAATTTGATGCATATATCATGTACACCATACCTTCTAAAATACACATACAACTTTGTCACTACGCATGTATAAAAAATAACATTGAGTACCGTACACCTAGAGCGTTTCATGTTTTGTTTGTTGCACAAACACTGCATGAAACGTAAGATTATCAATACCTTAAGCTGGTCGCTCTGGTTCAATTTAAACCAGACCGACTCTAGTCATTAAAATGCTCATAAACCAATGTCGCCATGCTTTGCGAAATGCCGTCGACTTTTTCTAGATCGCCTTTACTGGCGCGCGCTACTTCACGGGCAGAACCAAAGGCGCGGAGTAAGGATTTTTTGCGCCCGGGGCCAATACCGGCAATTTCATCAAGAGGGTTTGACCCCATAGATTTTTTGCGTTTGGCGCGATGAGTGCCGATAGCAAAGCGGTGGGCCTCATCTCGCATACGCTGAATATAATACAAAACAGGATCGCGCTTTTCGAGCATAAACGGTTTGCGATTGGGCAAGTAAATATGTTCACGGCCCGCATCGCGATCTGGCCCTTTGGCGACACCTGCCACCAAAATGTCTT
>JAMOMM010000291.1 GCA_027067085.1 Hyphomicrobiales bacterium | reverse complement strand
TATGTTGCCATTTCGCTCCAATTGACTATCCTATTGGTCAAGCTGTTCCGCTCGATCGTGATGACTATCGCAGCTTAGTGCGATTTGAGAAACAAGCCAATGTTGCACCTGACGTAAAAGAGCGCGCTGCCTGCTGGCTCCACTACATGAGTGGCGATGAAATGACGCTAGATTATCGCTACAACGCGAGACAAATAACCAACAAAGTTATAGCACCTTCTTATTGGTTTGAAGAAGACGTTCAGCAATACCTTTATAAGGGAGATAAAAATGTCTCCAAACTGGCACAACGGGCTATAACCTGAAAATTTATTTATTACGGGAAAGGTCTAACGACATGAAAATTGCTGTGATCCCAGCTCGCGGAGGTAGCAAGCGCATCCCGAGAAAAAATATAAAACTATTTGTTGGCAAGCCAATGATATCGTGGCCAATAGCAACGGCAATTGAAAGTTGTCTTTTTGATCGAATCATCACTTCAACAGATGATGAGGAAATCGCAAAAGTGGCCATCGCGTCAGGCGCAGATGTTCCCTTTCTGCGACCAGCCGAGCTATCCAACGACCATATGACGACAAGACCTGTTATTCGTCATACGGTGGAACAAATAGAAAAAGAGACGTCTAAAAAGGTCGAACACATTTGCTGCATCTATGCAACGGCAGCATTTGTAACGGCGGCAGATTTGCACGATGGTTTTGATGCGTTAAAGCAAGGGAATTCGCTTTTTTCATTTGCAGGTTGTGCCTACCCTCACCCTATTCAAAGGGCGTTTTACATATCCCAGACTGGAGGTGTGCAAATGGCTGACCCTGATTCTCGCCTCGTACGAACCCAAGATCTTCGCCAACATTTCCATGATGCAGCGATGTTCTATTGGGGGACACGCGATGCGTTTTTCAGTGATGTTCCAATGTTTTCAGACCAAAGCCAAATGATTGAAATTGGGCGAGAGCGAGCTATTGATATCGATGAACCTGCAGACTGGGATCTCGCAGAGATCCTGTTTGAAAAGTTTCAATCCAAAGTATTACGATGATTATCTTTCGTGCTAATGCTGGAAGCCATGTAGGCCTTGGTCATCTTGTGCGGTGCCGCGTACTAGCAAAGGCCCTGCAGGAGCGAGGCCAACGCTGCCTCATAGTGGGACCACCTCTCTTCTTGAAACAGTCTGGCGACGAAAGTCTGTTTGATGATTGGATCGAGCGGCCTCAATGGCATGGCGCTGTGGAAGAGGCCAAATTTCACATTGAGCTTGCAAAACAATACAATGCAAAACACATAATCTTGGATGACTATAGGTCTGATTTTGAACATCAATTACTTATAAGAAACGCAGGCTTGCGTATGCTACAACAATACGATGCCAGTCGCCCACAAAAGTTCGCAGCCCAACTGGTGATTAACTCAAGCCCTTATGAAAAACGTGACCATTACAAAACAGTACTTTATTCGGAAGATATTCAAATGTTACACGGACCGCGTTACGCGGTTTTGCGTGATGAGTTTACCCGATTGCCAAAACAAAATCAAAAGCTCAATAGACACCGCATTCTGGTAACTTTTGGTGGTGGTGATGATCGGGGGGCAATATTGACCGTGCTAAAAGCACTTAGTACAAACTTACCCCGCAACTCAAATATGATCGTGGTTGCTGGTAAGCATAACCCGTGTATTCCACAAATTTCTAACTGGTTGGCAGAAAAAAACCATGATGAAATAGAGCTTCTCGTTGATCCAGATGATATGCCAAGTGTCATAGCCTCATGCGGCATAGCCATACTTGGTGGAGGAACAACTACTTTCGAGGTCGCCTATTGTGGTTTACCGATGATTTTAATGCCAATTGCTGAAAATCAATACAAACAAGGCCAAGGTTGGGAAAATGACGGCGCGGCATTTTATTTGGGTCCAATTAAAAACACGGATTCAAAGGTACTAATTGGAACTCTTACTAAACTCATTAACAACCCCAATTTATATGATAAAATGTCCAAAGCCGCTCGTCTTAGCGTGGACGGTCATGGTACAAAGCACATAATTGATTGTTTGTTAGGAGAACGTTGTGAATGACCATAAAAAACGCCCACATGAGTGATAGCAATACCATCTTAGTGCTTGGCGCCAATGCTGGCCAACTTGATTTGATCAAGTATATGCAGACGATTGGTTGGACAGTACACGCCTGCGCGCACCGTCGTGGCGACTCAGGAGAAAAACATGCTGATGTTTTTCATTTACTCGATATTCGCGACATAGATGCCGTATGCCAGCTTGCCCAAGAGATTCAAGCTGATCTAGTTTATTCAGTTTCCTCCGATATTGCGATGATAACTGCAGTAGCGGTATCCACTAAACTGTCTCTACCACATTTTTTCGATAACGATTTAATAGATCTACTCAATAGAAAAGAGTTACTACGCCAACATTTAAATAACCATAACTTAGGCCCAGTTGAATACCAAACTATACGAAAATTTGACGATATTGATAATTGGACTACTTTTCCTTGTATGGTCAAGCCATCTGATGCACAAGGCCAGCGCGGTGTACAAAAAGTCACCAAAGAAGCAGACTTTGAAAAAGCGGTAAATATCGCTCTTGAGGCATCCACTTCGAATACAGCTATTATTGAAGAATTTTTAGATGGCGTTGAAATGTCATGTAATATTTTAGTAAACCAAGGTGATATCAAATTTGACATCTTGTCAGAGAGATTGGTCCACGGTGGAGATTTGTTCGGTATTCCCGAAGGCCACCTAGTTCCATGTATGAATGTTAGCTTAAAGGTTCAAAGCGAAGCCATAAAATTAGTGCACGAAACGATACGCTCTTTAAAGGTCGAAAGTGGTTGCTTATATTTTCAAATGAAAGCGAGCCACCAAGGCGTTAGAATTATTGAAATTGCACCGCGTTTAGATGGTTGTCATATGTGGCGACTGATAAAAAGCGCTACTGGCGAAGACTTTTTGGCGAGCACAGTGCAATGCTTACTGGGCCACGGCCAGGACTCTAAACGCACTGTGGTTCCAAAAAAATGCCGCAAAGAACTGATTTTTCAACAAGCCCCTCCAAATAAAAAATTTGACTTGGAAAGTTTCCCAATACCCCAAGACGTTGTTTATCATGAGTATCGCTACGATGATGGTGACATAATACAGCCCATCAATGGGAAAATGGATGTCGTGGGGTATTATGTACGCCCTTACAGCCAAGATGAAGCACAGATATATCGACAAAGGATCCAAGATCAATGAAACGCGTAGCTGTTACTGGCGCTGCAGGTTTCATAGGCCGCCATCTCGTAACTGAACTGCACCAAAAGGGGTATGATGTATTGTGCCTTGGCAGAAGTTCAAAATCACTTGACCGTATTAAAACCAATGTCCCAAAGCGAGAGACAGACTACAGCGTTAGGGACCTTGCCCAAGCGCTTGAAAGTTGTGACGTTTTAGTTCATCTAGCAGGCCAAAGGCTTACGCATGATGATGACCCTGAATTTGTTGCTCCATTTACCGATAGCGCTATGAAAACATTGGATCATTTGTTGCGTGCAGCAAAAACCAATGGCTTAACTCGCGTTCTTACTGCATCTTCAATTGGTGTGTATTCACCTGCAAACGAAACACCTTTTCATGAAAACGATTGTCCAAAGCCAGGAACGACGTATGGTTTAAGCAAGAGGTTTTGCGAAGAAGTTGTCGATTTTTGGGGCGAACGAAACAACGTACCTGTTGCGCATATTCGGTTAGCACAGTGCTATGGTCACGGAGAAAAAGATAGCGGTGCCTTAATGCGTTTGGTTGGTCAAGCGCGGCGCAAAGAAATGCTAAAACTCAATGATGGCGGGTCCTTTCAGATTGATGAAGTTTATGTGGCGGACGCAATAAGAGCGTTTACGAAGTTGATTAGATGTGATGAAAAAGGGCCATTTAACATTGGCGCAGGTAAAAGTTACAGCGTGCTAGAGATTGCACAAACCGCTAATGAAGTTTTTGGCAACAATGGAAATCTATATGTGGAGCCAGCACCACAAAACACTTCAATTGGGGCAAGCAGGTACATGGATATAAAACGGGCTAAAGAACTGTTGGGCTGGTGGCCTCAGTATGATTTAAATGCTGGAATGAGAGCGATGCATCTGGAGATTAAGCATGAAGACAATTAAACAGGTATTGTATGCAGGTCAGGAAAAAGCCGATGATACATCACCTTTTATCATCGCCGAAATGTCAGGCAATCACGGTGCCTCGCTAGATATGGCATTAAAAATTGTCGAAGCAGCAGCAAAAACAGGTGCTGATGCTATCAAGATGCAAACATTTACTCCAGACAGCATGACTTTGGATCTGGATGAGGATGATTTCAAAGTCACCAATAAAAATTCATTATGGTACGGCCGCAAGCTTTATGACCTTTATGACGAAGGACAAACCCGCCGTGAATGGCATCAGGAAATATTTGACCGCGCCCACAGTCTTGGTATTTTGTGCTTCAGCTCACCTTTCGATGAGGCTGCTATCGAGTTTTTGGAAACACTTAATGCCCCCGCTTACAAGATTGCTTCATTTGAGTGTGTGGATTTGCCACTTATTCGCTGCGCCGCACAAACTGGCAAACCGCTCATTATTTCCACAGGGATGGCGAGTATCGGTGAGATCGACGAGGCCGTCGAGGCCGCTACAAAGGCAGGATGTAAGCAGCTAACATTACTGAAGTGCACAAGTAGTTATCCAGCCCCACCCGAAGACGCAAACCTCCTTACAATTCCGCACATGGCCGAGCTGTTTGGCTGTCAGGTTGGGCTATCAGATCATACGCTAGGTATTGGTGCTGCAGTTACCGCGACGGTACTAGGTGGTAGCATTATCGAAAAACACTTCACACTATCGCGGGATGACGGCGCTATTGATGCTGCTTTTTCACTGGAACCAAAAGAGTTTACCGAATTGGTTCAGGAAACAAAAACAGCGGCGGCAGCGCTAGGAAAAGTTTCGTATGGCGTTACACAAGCTGACAGAGCTGCGCGTGAGAAACGTCGTTCAATCTATGTCGTTAGAGACATAGCCGCGGGTGAGGCCTTTACTACGGAAAACATCCGCCGTATTCGCCCAGGACATGGGTTAGCTCCAAAATATTACGAAGATGTTTTAAGAAGTAAAGCGACGCGCTCGATCAGTCAAGGCACACCAATTAGCTGGGACCTTATGGATATTACTAACTGATTACCCTTCGGGCCAACTTAGTTACATTTTCATCCCCTTGCGACAAATACTTCTGTACGTCTTCTTCAAACCAATAAGAAGGTAAAATTATCTTATTAGTAATTTGCCGAGCGTTATATCTATAGTCAATTGAAATATTATCGCTGCCTAAATAGTGTAACCAGCACGCAGCGCGTTCACGCAATTCATCTGCGACCTGCACTTGCTTTTCAAAGCGGACATACTGTTGATATTCTGCTCGGGTTTTTGGAACAGTGTGACCTATTGGGTAATCAATTGGTGCGAAATGAGAAGCCAAAATGCAGGGCAGCCCCATGATACCAAGCTCAACCGAGGTCGTCCCATTATAGATTACACCAAGATCAACGAAATCATTCAACGAATGAATATCAAACCAATCGTGACCTAGTAAAATTACATTGTCGTTTATTTCTGTTTCGATTAGATCGAAAAAAAATTCTGTTAAAAAAGTCGAAATCTGTTCATTGTGCTCATGAGGATGTGGCTTTATCAGCAATAGTGTATCGGAACCATCGACCGATTTAATCGTATGATTGATCCAGTCTTTCATATTTTTATGCGACAGCCCCCCATCGTACGGCACAGCCGAGTCACATACAACCTTACCAAATGCACAAGCCACCTTTCCACCCTCATCACGCCACTTATAAATGCATTCCAATGCGTATTTGGCTTCTTGCGAAAGTATGTTCTTACCCTTTGTTGAGCGTCGTACTTTCGTAACATCTTTGACCTTTTCCAAAATTGCGGGTATTTCGCTCTTATGTTCTTGATAGTAAGCTTCAAACCGTTCTGGGATAGGGAAACTTGCTGTTCTGGCTATTGGGTGCTTGGTAACATTTCGCATCGTCCGTTTGGTTGAAAGATTAGTAGAAAAGTTTGCAAAATAATTTTGGTACCCATTGGCAGATTGAACACAGAAAAAATTATCTGGATCACCATAATTATCACAATATGACCGAAAAATTGCTTCGGGAAACCGGTGAGTAAACTGCGTCATAAACCCAACGCGAATGTTTGTTTTCTTTAGGTTTTTCTCCATATCCTGTAAAATTGTTGCCATGACTTTTGTCCAGTGCACGAGCTGAGCCAAGTGCTTCTTTAACACTGGGCACTTATAGTCAATATTATACCGTCGCATATAGACAGAAGCATCTTCCCACAAAACATGTGATAGATCCATGTCCCGCCAATTTACAGTTCCATTGTCAGCATCGAAGTCAAAGTCCTCAATTGGAGCGAAACTATCTTCCAAATCTTTTGCAAAAGTTTTTTCTAAAGTCAGGCATCCAGCATAGCGATCAATTTCAGGTATCCCTGTTTTTTCAATTGGCAACGTTCCTTTTACCAACGGAACCACCGCCCAACCCATCTGTTTTAACTCCATGAGAACCACAACAGGGATCCAGCGAATCAGCTCAGATGTCCGGGTCGGGACGAATACAACACCTTTAGGATTTTGCGGTTGAGGGATCTTCAAGTACAGATTTGCCGTTTGCCTTGCAAAATCGAAATCTGCAGCTTGCCGCGCTAATCTCCAACTTAAATGCGGATTGAACCCCTTTCCAGGATTATTGAATGTTGTAGCCAAAGATTTTTGAGCGCATTCAACAGCCTCATTAAACTTCCCCATTCGCATTAAAATATTCGCAAAAACCAACCCCCTACTATGATTGCAAGTTTTTCTCTCATTTTTTTTGTAGAACCCAAAAACATGCTCATATTCTTGGCTGTGCAATGCCCAATTAAAATAGGAAAAAATCTGTGTGGGTTTAGTCGGACTAGCCTTTACGTTATCAATAAGTTGACGAGTAATTTGACGATTTTTTATTGGATCACGCTTAGCAAGAGCATCAGCAATGGTCCACACACTGGCTGAACCTGATGGTAGCTGAGCCTGAAGTATCATAGCGTCCTGCAGTAAATTAGCTCGATCAACAAAGCCTAACTCATCGGCTAAACCAATGGCTGTCTTCAGTAACTTTGCTCTTTCCAATGACACTTTTTCACTTACCTTTTTTGTAACAGCATCAGTCGAAATAAGTTTTGAAATTTCCACCCATGTTTTTTCAAAATAGGTTGCTGCCTGTTTAAAAGGAGCATGGTAATCAGCAAGTCGTCTATGCCCACGACGTTGCATCATTGTGACCACCAATAACTTCTCACGTAAACATGTCGCTTGATCAAATACAGAACCACACTTACTCAAAAACTCGTCGACGTGTCGTCCCTGAAGCAAAGGTTCACAAAGAGCCAATGAGACTTCGAAAGAAAAAGTTAGATTGCTTCCTCGCGAAGCTTGCAAAAAATTAGCCGACAGATAGTCAGGTCCGTCTTCTCCAACAAACAGCCACTCCATTTCATTGCGGCCAATCCAATCTAAAACTCGCCATATTTTAAGCAACTCGATGGTTCTTTTTTTAGCGCCTAAGGACAAAGGCGTTGGATTTGCACAACTTTCAACACTACGAGCTATTGCATCAGAAACCAGCTTGTTGGCCTGAAAAATTTGCTCATTTCTAGCCAATGACACGGCTCTAAAAAACAAAATAAAAACACTGTCAGGGTATTTGCCTAGCAATTTACTCGCAGCTTCACCAAGTTCAATTAATTTTTTATTGTCAGCAAGAAGAAAGTAGTCTTTCAAAAAGTCGCCATTTTTCGTTGGATATAAAATATTCCACTCTTCAAGTACTGCTATATTTTCTAAAACTTGCGTAATATCCTCATGTTTGCCCAAGAGGCTAACAAGCGCTGTTGGCATTACCTGAGAAAACTTGTTCTCAATAGCTAACCAAAGTAAAGAGGCAGCTTTTTTAATCCGACCATTCAACAACTGGGTTTTCCTTGTTTGAGGCAAGCAAAATTAGCAGCCTCAAAAATGCTTCGCCGCAGCGAAATCGAAATTTAAAATTTCAAGCTTCCGTAATAATTTTGTTTTGGCTCTTAGCGGCCAAATTCACAGTCCCCACAGCCCACACGTCAAATTGATATTTCATCCTGAAGAATTTGAGGTTAGCAGCTTAAGCGTGGTAATAACCTTTTGCAAATCTGCATTTGATAGATTGGGATGCAATGGTAGTGTTATCGCTTTATCATAGTATGCTTCAGCAGCAGAGAAATCTCCATCGTTAAAACCTAAAGCGCGGTAATAGGGCTGTGTGTGTACAGGTGCGTAATGCACATTCACACCAATACCAGCCTCCCGTAGACTTTCAAACGCCTGACGCCGACCAAGCTTGCCGAGTCCATCTGGCCAGCCAATGACATAAAGATGAAAGGCCGAATATTGCCATGATTCGCGGTGGGGAAGAATTATGCCTGTCCCAGCTAGTTCCTTGTCGTAAATTTCAGCAATTTCATTGCGCTTTTTTACATAACCATCAAGTCGCCGAATCTGGCTTGCTCCCAATGCGGCTTGCATATCGGTCATTCGGTAATTATATCCAAGATTAAGCATCTCGTAATACCAACTACCGTCTGGCTCACCTTGCATTCGATCAGGGTCCCGGGTGATACCATGACTTCGAAAATCAGCTAACTTTATTTCCAACTTGCGATCTTGTGTCGTTGCAATACCACCCTCACCTGTTGTAATAATCTTTACGGGATGGAAACTAAACACCGTGATGTCAGAAAAACGGCACGATCCAACTGGCTCATCTTTGTAGCGCCCACCGATGGCATGAGATGCATCCTCAACAATCGAAAAACCATACTTTTTACTAAGTTGCCAAATTGGTTCCATATCACATGACTGCCCAGTCAAGTGAACAGGAACGACAAGATCTGGCAATTTATTTTGTTTCTGCGCACGCTCAAGTTTTTTGCTTAGTTCAGCAATACACATATTGTAAGTCTGAGGGTTAATATCAACAAAATCAACTTCTGCACCTAAAAATCGTGCGGCATTGGCTGTTGCTGCAAATGTTATCGGGCTGGTCCAAACCAAGCTGTCTGAACCGATGCCAAGCGCGCTATAAGCGCCGTGTAAAGCAGCGGTTGCATTGCAATAGGCCACCGCGCACTTTACATTGCAAGCTGATGCAACAGCTTGTTCAAACTTAGGTATAGCTGGGCCTTGTGTCAGAAAGTCAGATTTAAGAACCTCAATCACTGCATCTCGATCAGCCTGTGTAATATCTTGTCGTCCATATGAAATCATATCTAGCTTCGCGCTCCCAATCCTATCACTATGGATAAACTAAACAAACAAACTAAAGCGCGTTATTTCAGGCTAGGTTGCTATATTTACCTTCTTCTATATCCTTTAAAACAAAGCTAATATCAGTATAAGCCAGCTTGTTGAAAGTCTCTATTTCTTTGATATCAAGAAAACGCTCATTGTTACCCGAATCATATTCAAATCCACCACTCACAAAGGCTCCTGTCTCGCCCAATTCATTGATTTCATAACCAGTCAGTTTTTGTTGAAAACTGATAGAAGGCGTAATAACGTAATGATCTTCAAATTCCAACGTCAGGTGACTGTCATCTGCAGGGCACATTATTTCATGAAGCTTCTCTCCAGGCCGTATACCGATAACTTTCTGTTCAAGATCAGGTGCCATTGCTGTTGCTAGATCAGGAATCCGAACTGATGGGATTTTTGGCACAAATATCTCACCGCCTTTCATTCGTTCAAAGTTTTTCAGAACAAAATCAACCCCTTGCTGAAGCGTGATCCAAAAACGAGTCATTTCAACATGCGTGATTGGCAAGTGATCGGCATTCTGGGCAATTAGTTTCTCAAAAAACGGGACAACGGAACCTTCTGAACCACAAACATTCCCGTAGCGCACAACGCCAAAGACAGTCCCGCTCGCTCCTGAAATATTGTTTGCGGCAACAAACAGTTTATCCGAGGCAAGTTTGGTGGCACCATATAGATTTATAGGATTTGCAGCTTTGTCAGTTGATAACGCAATAACCGCCTTAACCGAGTTAGCAATAGCCGCGTGAATGACGTTTTCGGCACCGTTAATATTTGTTTTAATACATTCTGTAGGATTGTATTCAGCAAGAGGTACGTGCTTCATAGCAGCTGCATGAATAACATAGTCAATTCCGTGCATAGCCATCATTAAACGATCTCGATCACGGACATCACCAACAAAAAAGCGCATACGCGGATCG
>JAMOMM010000290.1 GCA_027067085.1 Hyphomicrobiales bacterium | reverse complement strand
ATATCGATCTCCACGTCGTGTCCTAAACGCCTTCAAACGCTTAAAATCAAGTAGAATCAATATCATGCAACTTGTCTAGAAAATTAAACCAGACAGTAGTGTGCTTGACACTGGTATCCATGGCGCTGAAACTGAATAGCCATTGAGCGGGGCGGAATGGATACCTCCAGTGGCTACGTCATCTTGTAGCGGTGTAAGCACAGGTATGACAGGGTGTCGGATTTTGAATATTAGCTTTTGGGTTTGTAATTTATGGATAAAACGGGGGCTGGTGAAGACTTACGGAAATCTATCAATCGGTTGAAGCAAGGACTTTTGATTAATGATACCCGTATTGTTTTGGCAGCCCATGCCAAAATTAACACGTTTGGATCACTAGCCGTTCAGCCAATATTCGATGAGCTTGATAAACTAGACCTCAAAGATATAGCACAATCAGATGTTGTTAATTTGGTTACGGGGCTTGCCATTGTCTTGCATGATTTAGATGAGGACAAATCGAGATTATATTTAGATAAAGCGCTTGAGGATGGATGTGACCCAGCCATTGAGCGCGTGTTTTCTAGTTTACGCAAATTTAGCCTTTCGAATTATCTTCAAAAAGAGCATGGCGAAATTCTGATTTTGGAAAACAAGGCGCTTGGTCAAAATGGTAAAGCAACTGAATTGGTTAAGGCTTGGCTCGAGTTTTTGCCGAATGAAGACATTGCTGGTATATCACGTCTTTACATTATTGATTATGATGCCAATTTAGACTTTGCTGGGTACCATTTGGGCTATTTAGATGTCATTGTTTTGGTTTGGAGAGTGCCGCTGAACCGATTAAACCCATTGCGTGCGGTAGAAATGCTTTTAACCCAAAGAATCCTATTTCACGAAGTTGGTCATCACTGCCTTGATCATTCGGAATTTGGATCAGACCCTAAACAAGAAAAAGAAGCCGACAATTATGCATTTGAGCATTTAGGGCGGGTTTACCCGAAACTGCGTAAGTTTGTTAGAGCACTGATGTGGATAAGTAGGTTGGGTACCAGATGAATCGTGGTTCGAATTTGGAATTAGTTATTGCTGTTTTGAGGGAAAAGGCCTTTGAGGCGTATCAAAATCAATGGCTTGCATCGATTGTCATACCAGTGCTCGACACTGGTATCCATGGCACTGAAACTGAATAAAAATTGAACTGGTCGGAATGGATACCTCCAGTGGCTACGTCACCTTGTAGCGGTGGTAAGCACAGGTATGACGGAATGCTTGATAGTGGTTTCTTACTTTGGAGCTGCGTTTTGGATGGTTTGGCGGTATTGTTTTTCGTCGAATTGGTAGGATCCAAAGTTTTCGAATAACCAAAAATCTTCTTTTTCGTCGCCTTGTTCAAAACCAAATTCGGACCAAGTTATGATGTTGTTTTGTATTTTGATTTTCACAGACACAACACCGCAATAGTAATCGGCGCAGAGTGGGCAAACGTATAAGCCTACGCGACCATGCATTGTATCGCCTTGTGTTTCTAAAAGTAATAGATCACGCATTTCTAAATCGGGTGGAGTTCTGGGGTTATTTCCTCCACCAGCATGTTCTAACTCTTGTATTTTTCTTTTGAGTGATCGGCCATCGATTACAAAATCCAAAATCTCTTTGTGGTCTAAGTCTTTAGCAGGGCGTATTTCAAGTTTGTTCATTTGCGGCCAAATTGATTTTATGCGGTTTTTACAAAGTATTTATTTTACGATAGTTGGTTGGAATGGATACCTGTGTCAAGCACAGGTATGACGAAGTGGTGGGATTTTTGTTTGCGCTACAACCACCATCGTCATTCTGGCGAAAGCCAGAATCTATGCCTGAGGTTTTCATGTGGTTTGGTGGGTGCGAAGAGGTGGTGGGCTTAGCCCAAGACAATCGGCTTACCGTGAGGGGTGGTTTTGGCGGCTTGGTTCCATGCGGATTTTGTGGTTTCGCGGGATTGTTGGGTTGTGATGTTTTTTTCATCGAGCAGCTTTTCCAACGCTGACAACCAATGCAGGTAATAATTTTCTGGAGGGTCTTGTTCACCAGCGGCTTTGAGTTCGGCGCTTAGGTGGTCGGCCCATTCTTGCCAGGTAAACGCACCTTTTTCGTGGAGTTTTATGGTCATGGCGAAGGCTTGGGCTTGCCAAGGTTCAGCAAAGACGGGGCCAT
>JAMOMM010000289.1 GCA_027067085.1 Hyphomicrobiales bacterium | reverse complement strand
CAGGTGGCGGTGCGTTGGGTTTGTTCACCGCAATCACGCGGCTTCGCGCCGTGCATCAGCGTTTAGTCGCACCGCTAAATGAAGCAGGCTTGCCGTTGTTTGCTCAACACGCTGACCCCATAGATACTGGCACCTTGGTTGATATGTTTCGGGCTGAACAAAACGCCTGCTTGCTTGGCACCGATGCGGTGCGTGATGGTGTGGATGTGCCGGGGAACTCATTGCGCCTGATTGTGCAAGATCGCGTGCCATGGGGCCAACCGACCATTCTAGAACGTGCCAGGCGCAAAGCCTTTGGTGGGGCAAGCTGGCAAGATATGATTGTGCGCTTGCGGTTGCGCCAAGCTTTTGGCCGTTTAATCAGGCGCAAAACCGACCGTGGCGTGTTTGTTATTCTTGATAACCGCTTGGCCTCGCGTTTCAAAACCGCTTTTCCCGATGAGGTCGAAATTGAGCGCATGGGGTTGGTTGATGCCATTGATGCGGTCAAACAGTTTACGAACACGTCATAACTTCCTATGTTGAGTTACCTCATCAAATTGAAAGCAAAGATATGCCAAACACAATCAGTCTGCATCAAGCTCTTATATACACCATGGTCACCATCACTTTAGTTGATGCAAAAGTCGGTGACACTGAACTCAACCGTATCGGGCGCTTGGTTCAAACCTTGCCTGTGTTTGCAGATTTTGACCCTCAACGCCTAACCCACATCAGCCAAGAATGCGGTGAGATGTTGCAAGTGGACGGCGGGCTTGATGCCGTATTGGCATTGATTGGTCAAGCAGTTCCCAGCCACTTGAAAGAAACCGCCTATGCGCTGGCTGTTGAGATCGCTGTTGTTGATTTAAACATTGCCCGTGAAGAGGTTCGTTTTCTTGCACGTTTGCGCGATGCCCTTGGTTTGGATAAACTGGTTACCGCTGCAATTGAGCGCAGTGCAACGGCGAGATACCAAAGCGTATAAAGCCGACGAACCTTATTTCGACATAAATTTAGCTACAGCCTTTGCCGCAGCTTGCCAGTTATCTTGTGAGGTTAGGCCAGAGCGCTTTAGGGGGGTCATGTCGTGGTTGCCAGATGGTGCCCAGTGAAATGCCATTGATTTTGGCAGCTTATAGGTTTCAACCTCTTCTCGCTTACCAAAGGGGTCTCTTTCTCCTTGGCAAATCAATGTTGGGCAAGTGAAGTCTGCAAAGTGGGCCGTGCGCAAGCTATCTGGCTTGCCCGGAGGGTGAAATGGATAACCCAAACAAACAAGACCTTTGGCCAAGCCTTTTGTATAGCACTCTTGTGCCATCATTGAGGCCACGCGGCCACCTAGGGATTTCCCGCCAATATAGATTTCAGGTGCATCAATACTTTCAAGCACGGCCATAAATTCGCTTATGAGTTTTTCAGCCTTTGGCGGGGGTGGTTTTTTGCCCGTTGTGCGCCGACCAGCCATATAAGCAAATTCAAATCGCATGACCCTAATGCCTTGCTCACCAGCAAGGTTAGAAAACTCGTTCATAAAAACGCTGTCCATCGGCGCGCCTGAACCATGGGTGATAAGTAAAACGGGCGCACCTTCAGGCCCATCAAGCAAAAAGTCGGTCATGTCGGAACCTCTAATTTTTCCAAACGCTTAAAGGGAAGTATTGTTTGTATATTTTGCTATAGCGACCAGAAACTTGCAATCGATCCAGCGCGTGATTTAATAGATCTAGCAATTTATGATTGCCTTTTTTAACCGCAATGGACATCGGCTGAGAAAATGAGGACGGGTCAAGATAAGCATCACCGACAAAGCGACAACAATTTTTGGACGCACTACCTTTAAGCCAAAACATTTGTTTAACACTGTCACCAAAAAGGGCATCAATCGCCCCCGTTCGCAAAGCTTCAAAAGCATCTGATGCGTTATCAAATTCACGAAGCTTTGAGCGCGAAAAGTATAACTTTAGAAACCGCGCATGATAAGTTCCGCCAACAACGCCTAAGCGTTTACCCGCAAGTGAACGCACATCAGCGGTTTTAATCGATGCGGCTTGACGGACAGCAAACCGCGCCGAAAAGCGAAAATATGGCCGCGTGAACGACAGGTTTTCTTCCGAAGCCGTTGTTTGCCGCAAGCCAGTAATGAGTGCATCAGCTAACCCTTCTTCGACAGACTTCTGGGCCGCTTCAAATGGTT
>JAMOMM010000288.1 GCA_027067085.1 Hyphomicrobiales bacterium | reverse complement strand
AATATCGCGCCAACGTTGCGAACCCCGTTTGATCCTGAAGTCGAGGAGAGGTGGATCAACGGGACGAGCCCGATGATGAAGGATAGTGGGTGAAGCTATTGGTTTGCCAGCCCGCGACCTCTTTCCACATCCTCGTTCTCGTCACGGGGATCCAAAATGCTGGTGGTTTTCGCCCATTCCCCGCAACTCAGCCCACGTGACCAAACCAAAACTCAAGCCCATTTTCCAAAAACTTGTCGTACTGAATGTAGTGAGAACCATCGCAAGAAAAATTTAGAGCGACCATGCCGTTGCAGACGTTGATGGAGCCTGAACGCAAATAGACATTTTCATCAGCAAAACGCAATTCTTTGAACATCGTAAAAACTTGGCGAACAGCTTCTTTGGGTACAATGGCGCGGTTGGTGTAATGGCGGTGGGGATAGGCCAAACAAGTGTTTGGGTTCAGAAGTTCTTGAGCGTTGAGCAATCTGTAATCATATGGATCATCGACGAGCCAAATGGATACGCGGCTTGAGGAAAAGTGCATTTTGCAATGGAACACCCCGTGGAACAAAATCAGTTCATTCATCAGCCCCATAACATCATCAAAATGATCGTCCATTAAGCTGGTTTTGCGCTCTTGGCGAAACAAGTTGGCACGAATTGATGGATCACCTTTAATCTGCTGCCAGTCTTTTGATTCTTTGTAAGGATCGGCAGTGGCGGGCAGTTCGCGCAAATCATAGTCCGCCCCTAAAAAGCCAACGAGATTATTATCACGATCACGAATGACCCGAACGGCGGTGAGTGACGGGCGTTTTGTATTGCGGCTGATATAGGCTTGCGAGAGGGCAAAGTTTGTGGTGCCAACAATTCCCTGCATATAGGGGCGGCCAGAACGGTCACGGCCAAAGGAGGTTTCATCAAGTCCACCGCGACCTACATTTGAAACAATTTGCACCATATCTTTATCAAGAACATAAATGTGCTTGCAATCAAACATCTCGTTTAAAGCTTGCGTAAGTCTTGTTTCAAGAGCTTTGCGGTCACCCATTAAGGCCACACAGTCGCGCGAGAGCTTGCGCATATCTCGAGATATTTTGGTGGTTAGCATTTCGCGCTGAACACGCACGGCAGATTGTAAATTATCTGGTTTGGGTAGAATGGCTGGCGGATTGCTCAAAAGAATAGCGTCCTTTGTATCAGTTTACGCCAGCTACCCGTTCAAACGACTCAAGGCGTGGTGGCTCTTTACGCCACATCTTAACATTTTGACCCGACTGCACACCACGATTAAACAGCGCACGCATTTTTTGTTGATCGAAATTAAGACTAAACTCAATTGGGTTTGCATCATCAGGGATGTAAGTCATCAAAAATTTTGATCTTGCATTGCGGGCGGTAACATAACCTTGATAAACGGTTTTATAGGTTAAACCACGGATTAACTCACTGATGGCTTTAGCCGAAATACTGGCAACGTCTGGCTTTACAGGTTTTGCGGCATCAGCCAATTTGAGCTGAGAGTTTAGCAGCACATAGAGGTTTTTATGCTTGGCTTTGCGCTTGAACATAAAGTTGCGGATAAGCACGGGGGCTTTTACAGAGCCGTCCACATGGGCTTGGCGAATTTCGATACCGTTTCGCGGCTTGATATAAACAGGCTTAAAGAATCCTGGAACAGTTGCCGACGCGCGGATGATTTTTTGAGTGCGGAGCAATTTATTATGTCGATTGCTGGCTGCTAGCTTACCGATGTCCCACACCACCAGTTTACCAGCATCGATATTTGTTGTGGCGACATAGAGCCGCCTGCCCTTGTTGTATTCTTGCGCAACTTTCGCCAGCAATCGGTCATCAATAATGCTGCTAATTTGTTTTTTGAATGGGGTATAGTCATAGTAGCTGTCAGAAAACAGACCCGAAAGTGGCCCCTTTTCCTTATAGATGGTTTTGTTGGTTTGCTGGGTGTAAACCTTACGTAACGTTTCGTCATATTCGGGGCCAGCAAAAGCCAAAATGGCAATCAATGCGCCAGTAGAAACGCCCGTTACAATATCAAAATTTGGTCGAGTGCCCGTTTGTGTCCAGCCATAAATGACCCCAGCGCCATAAGCACCGTTCGAACCACCACCAGAAATAGCTAAAATGTCGAGCGTTTCAGCGTTCTTTTTATCATCGCCGACAACTTGATTGGGCTGATTGTTTTCATCAAACAATGAAACGGCATGAACGGGCGTTAATGTGCGCAGAGCTTTGTCTTCAAGCGGGCGCGAGGAAGAGCACGCAGTAAGCAACAAGGCTGCAACGCTAATCACGGTTGTTACTTTCACAACTTGCCGTGACATAGATTTGATTCCGAACATTGGCTCCTACCCTCTTTTCAAAGCATAGAAAACCATTGCTGGCGGTACGTCAATCACTTTCCAGTGATACTTGCGTAACCCCAGCAAATTTTGCGTTCAGAAAATGATTCAAGGGAACATAGTAACTTGTTGTAATCCCGATGTTTCATCCAAACCAAACATGATGTTGAAATTTTGCAATGCCTGACCAGCAGAACCTTTTACAAGGTTATCTAAGGTCGACATCAAAATCACGCGGCCAGGCACTCTATCTTCATACACACCCAGCATCACTTTGTTGGAACCGCGAACAAACTGGGTAGCGGGCAATACGCCTTTAGGTGCCATATGGATAAATGGTTCATCAGCATAACGCGTTTCAAGCTCGGCTTTACAGTCAGCGCTCGTTGCCCCGTTTGAAAGTTTTGCATAAGCCGTGATAAATTCACCGCGCGACATAGGAACAAGGTGCGGGGTAAAACTGACGATCACGTCTTTACCTGCAACAACCGAAATCTCTTGCTCTATTTCTGGTGCATGGCGATGCTTTGCAACGGCGTAGGTTGAAAACCCCTCGCCTGCTTCGGCAAATAATGTATTTTGTTTGAGGCCACGCCCTGCACCTGTAACACCAGATTTTGCATCGATAACCAAGTCACTAGCCTCGACCAAGCCAGCTTTGACCAGTGGCAGTAGCAGCGTCAAAACAGCGGTTGGGTAACAGCCAGGACATGCCACAAGGTTGGCCGTTTTTAGCTCCTCGCGATAATGTTCGCTCAGGCCATACACGGCTTGGGCTTGTAATTCAAACTGAGTGCGCTCAACGCCATACCATTCTTTATAAACATCTGCATCGCGCAAACGAAAGTCAGCTGACATATCGATGACTTTGAGGTGTTTGGGGAGGTTGGCGATCACTTCTTGGCTGGTTGCGTGTGGAAGTCCACAAAAAACCGCGTCAATACCACTCCAGTCCACTTCATCCACCGTGACCAAATCAGGCAAATCCAAATCTGCTAAATGCGGAAATACCTGATGCATTGGTTTTCCCGCATGGCTGTAAGCCGTCAGAGCTTTAATTTCAATATTGGGATGACGGACAGCAAGGCGAACCAAATCTGAACCCGTATAGCCAGATGCGCCGATCACGCCGATTGCAATTTTTTTTGCCATTACTTCATTCCCTTTTGAGTTTTAATTTCAAACAGCTTCAAATAAATTAGACACTCACAAACTTGTGTTGGCTTGTTTATTTGAATAACCAGTTTGCAGTACCTATATTAAATATATCAACGAGACGACAAGAGCTTTTATACAGGTTGTCCCCTCACCTTAGTAAGATGAGTTCTTGTCACCACGTCCTTTAGATTGTTCTAACGGACAGAAAGCCCGAGAATCCTCCCTCTCGGGCTTTTTTTGTATGGGAGGTTAATCTTCTCAAATTTCAGACACAAAAAAACCCGACCGACCATTGCTGATCGATCGGGTTTGATTTGAAAACCAAATCGATTAGCGTTTTGAGAACTGGAAGCTACGACGCGCTTTTGCACGACCGTATTTCTTACGTTCAACTTCACGCGCATCACGTGTTAGGAAGCCACCTTTTTTCAAAACCGGGCGAAGTGCTGGTTCGAAATTGATGAGCGCGCGTGAGATACCGTGGCGAACTGCGCCAGCTTGACCTGAAAGACCGCCACCTTTAACGGTACAAACAACGTCATAAGCATCTTTACGTTCTGCAGCTTGTGAAGGTTGAGCAATAACCATGCGCAATGCTGGACGTGCGAAGTATTTTTCAAATTCACGACCGTTTACGGTGATTTTGCCATTACCTGGTTTGATCCAAACACGAGCAACCGCATCTTTACGGCGACCAGTTGCATATGCACGGCCTTGCTCATCAATTTTTGGATCAGGAAGAACAACTTCTTCAACAACAGGTGTTGCCTCTGCTGGTGTGCCTTCTGGCGCATCAACCGAAGCGGTTTCAGGTGCAGCCGTGTCAGTTGCAGCTGCTTTTGAAGACGCAGCAAGAACAGCGCCGAGGTCTTCCAATGATTTTTTTTCGTCAGCCATTGATCTTAATCCCTTAGCGTATTTTTGACATTAGCCGCCGCGAAATCAATCGCAACAGGTGCTTGTGCTTCATGTGGATGTTCAGAACCAGCGTAAATGCGCAAGTTTTTCAACTGAGCACGTGACAAAGGTCCGCCAGGCATCATACGAGTGATCGCTTTTTCCAAAACGCGTTCTGGAAATTTGCCGTCAAGAATTTCACCAGCGATTGACTGTTTAAGGCCACCTGGGTGATTTGTGTGACGGTAATAAATTTTGTTTTGGCGTTTTTTACCGGTCAACAAAACTTTCTCCGCATTGATGATTACGACATGGTCGCCACAATCAACGTGGGGAGTGAATGTTGGAAGATGTTTGCCGCGCAAACGAAATGCTACTTCTGAAGCTAAACGTCCTAGAACAACGTCTTTTGCATCAAATAACACCCAGTTCTTTTCGACCTCAGCTGGTTTCTGAGAGAAGGTTTTCATGTGTTTATGTCCTGCATATAAATATGACGCGCACGACGATGCCCGCCAACGAGTTATCTCGATGCGGTTATGTAGGTTATTTATACAAAGAGGTCAACAGGGTATTTTGAACACCGCATTAAATTAAATGTGTTATTTCAACACTTTATCAAAACGGTATTATTTTACCACATGTATTATTGACACAAATCAAAGCACTCTTTGCAAACTTAGGCAAATTCACTATCTCAACATATAAATTAAACATAGGAGTTGCGATTTTGAAACCTTGCGTATTCATCCAGACAAACCACAAGCAAATACTTGGCGCTATTGTTGCCGAATACGCGCTTAAACGCAATTCTGCCAATGCAGACAAGTTTGATGTAAAAGTTTTGCATCATAAGGATTTTGATTATTTCCTTGCACGCGAAGGCCAATCCTATTTGCGCGAGGGCCATCAACGGGTTTGGCGCAACAATGATTTGCAGTCCTTCACCCTCACCCGTTTCATGCCACCAGAGCAAATGGGATATGAAGGTCGCTCGATTGAGATTGACCCTGATATTTTTGCTGTTGGCGATGTTTGGGATCTTTTGCAGATGGATATGGGTGGAAAAGCTATTTTAGCACGCCCTCTTCGCGGTAAAAAGGGTGCGGCTGGTTACATGGCCTCCAGCGTTATGATGATGGATAACGCCAAACTCAAACATTGGAAAGTTGAAGAACAGTTCAATGAAATGTTTGAAAACAAGCGTGACTATGGCGAATGGATCGGACTTAAATTAGAAGACCCCAACACCATTGGCGTTATGGATGAAGTTTGGAATGACCTTGACCGCCTAACCAAAGATACCAAAATGCTGCACACAACGCTGCGCCGCACACAGCCTTGGAAAACGGGTTTGCAAGCAGACTTTGTGCCACGCGACAAAAAACCAGGCATTCCACTTTCTGGGCCAGTTAACAGGTTAAAGCGCAAAATCTTTGGCGATTACGCCTTTTTAGGTAAATATCGCCAGCATCCTGATATTCGCCAAGAGCAATTTTTCTTTGCCCTCTTACAAGAGTGCGTCGACAATGGCATTGTGACACCTGACATGGTCAAAGAGCAAATGTCTCTCAATCATGTGCGTCACGATGCGTTTGAAGTGTTGGAACGTACTCCGCCACTTGATGAGGTTATGGCTGCCGTTGCAAGGGTTGATGCGGTTGCGGCTTAATCAGGCTTAATCAACATTGCCAACGTAATATGTCAGTTCCAAATGGGAAAGAATATCATCTTGCTGTGAGCGGATTTGAACATCTGCCACAGCCAAGGTACGGCCATGTTTTATCAACTGTACATGGCACGTGATCGGTCCAGACTTTGGCTTTCGTAGGAAACTACAGGTTAGATTTGTTGTCACCGATAGCTTGGCCGCGTCACCATGATGAGCGAGTAACAAAAAGTACACGGCAAAATCGGCCAATTCCATTTGAGCGGGACCAGAGACCGTGCCGCCCGGCCTCAATTGGTTTTCCCCTGCAACCATACTGATGACAAGTTGATCTTTTTCGAGTGTGAGAATTTTATATTTCTGCTCATTGGTGAAGGCTTGTGGGAACTCTTTTTCAAGAAATTCCATTACTTCCTTAGAATCCCATTGTAATTGTTTGCGAGACATTGAAATTTGTTTCCTCTTCCCCAAGCGTTAAAGATTTTCTATGATCGGTTACGGCATTCTAAACATTAGGACGAGTGAGGATGCATAAAATTTTATTGGCTGCGGTGTTATTTACCGCGATTATAGCATTGCTTTTGATTGAAATGCCGCAAACCTTTGCAGCAGTAAAGGATCAATCGCGAATTTCACCCCCCAGCTCCAAATTGCCCGCGTCTCCTAAAAACAACAATTCCACACCAGGTAACCTGTTTGAAAATGGTGGGATACCAAAACTTGAGCAACGACCGAGTAATCCCCCCGAAGGTGTAGAACCACCAGCGCAAACTGACGAATTTAACGTCGAGGACATTCCGGCCCTTGAGCAAATCGAGCTAACCTTAGATATTGCCAAACGAGCCATCGACACATTTTTGCAGGTTGGCAGCAAATATGACGACAAAGGGTTAAATGACTACCCTACCCTTAAAGAGTTCGTTGACAAAACCGATGCAGGAAAGCAATTGCAGAAAGAAGTCCAAGGCAATGGCTTTAAAGATATTGTTGAATGGAATACGGCGATTATGAACGTTAGCTTTGCTTATAGCGCCTTACATGAAGATCAGAAAAGCGATATTAAGGCCCAGATTGCAGCGGTTAAAGAAAGCACAAAACTTACCGATGACAAGAAACTTAGGATTATTGCCAGCTTAAATGCTCTAATCCCGTCAAAGGATAATATCAAAGTTTTGCGCGAGCTAAACGAACTCCCAGAATACAGTAAAAAACTGGAGGTATTAAATGTTTTTGAATAGCCCTTTGAAATGTAAGGTTTGAAATAAATGTCCAATGAAATTGTCTTGCTCACATTTGCAGACAAAAAAAATCGTATTGCGCGCATCACCCTTAACCGCCCGCAAGCGCGCAATGCTTTATCGCAAGATATGTTAGCTGCCCTCAAGCAGGCAATTACAGACGTGAACGCCATTGATAGCGTCCGCGCCGTTGTGATTGATGCAAATGGACCAGGGTTTTGTGCGGGCCACGACCTTAAAGAAATGACCGTCCACCGCCAAGATGACGATGAAGGTCGGGCTTATTACCAACAATTATTTGCTGTTTGTTCAGACTTCATGCTGGCAATTGTAAAAAGCCCTAAAATATTTATTGCCCAAATTGATGGCATCGCAACGGCTGCGGGCTGTCAAATGGTGGCAGCTTGCGACATGGCTATCGCCAGCGAAAATGCCCGCTTTGGCGTGAACGGTATTAGCTCGGGTTTGTTTTGTTCAACGCCAATGGTGTCTCTCTCGCGCAATGCTGGACGTAAACGGGCGATGGAATTGCTAACAACGGGCGCTCTTATGAGTGCGCAAGAAGCACTGAGCGCCGAAATTATCAATAGAGTGGTTAGTGCCGATGACTTGAGCGATGCTGTTTTAACAATGGCGCAAGCCGTGGCGGCAAAACCTGCCAAAGTTTTGGCGTTGGGCAAACAAGCTTTTTATGCGCAGCTAGAAATGCCGCTTGTCGATGCTTACGAACACACCTCAAAAATTATCACTGAAAATATGATGATGGATGATGCCAAAGAAGGCATTTGCGCATTCATCGAAAAACGCCAACCCAATTGGGATTAGATTAAACGGGAAACAAGAACAAAAACGTTATGGATCACTTTACGTATACCAACGACTATATTTCTGGAATTTTGCAATCGGTAAAAACCATTGCACTGGTCGGCGCGTCAGCCAAGAAAGTGCGCCCGTCATACTTCGTGATGAAATACCTGCTTGATAAGGGATATAGAATTATTCCGATCAATCCTGGGTTGGCGGGGCAAGAGCTGCTCGGGCAAACTGTTTATGCATCGCTCAGCGATGTGCCAGAGCCCATTGATATGGTCGATATTTTTCGCAACTCCGAGGCTGCAGGCAGCATTACCGATGAAGCGCTTACGCTTAGCCCCCTGCCTAAAGTGATTTGGATGCAATTATCGGTTCGCAACGATGAAGCGGCCCAAAAAGCTGAGGCTGCAGGCTTACAAGTGGTGATGGATCGCTGCCCTAAAATAGAATATGGAAAGCTGTCTGGCGAATGGGCTTGGGTTGGCGGTTCTACGGGTGTGATTTCATCAAAGAAACAAACACTACATCAATCTGGCAAAATGCAGAGCCTTGGACTCGCGCCAAAAAAGTAAGTTTTTTATTGCTTTTTGCCGTCTGTTCTTTTAAACGAACATTAAGATTTTTTACAAAACAAAAAAACTGGAGGATATTATGAGCGAACAAGATTATGGCTTTGACACACTGGCCATTCATGCAGGTGCGCAACCAGACCCAGCAACGGGCGCACGTTCCACACCGATTTACCAAACCACCGCATTTGTGTTTGATGATACCGACCACGCAGCCGACTTGTTTGCCCTTCGCTCCTTTGGCAATATTTACACCCGCATTATGAACCCAACGCAAGCGGTGCTTGAATCTAAAGTTGCGGCCCTTGAAGGTGGCACAGCGGCCCTTGCGACAGCATCTGGCCACGCCGCACAATTGCTGGTTTTCCATGCCCTCCTCAATCCCGGTGATGAATTTATCGCGACGCGCCAACTTTATGGTGGTTCGATCAACCAGTTTAATCACTCCTTCAAGTCATTTGGCTGGAACGTTGTTTGGGCAGATGCTGACGAGGTTGCAACGATTGCAGCAGCAGTGACTGACAAAACCAAAGCTATTTTTGTTGAATCAATTGCGAACCCTGGTGGGCGTGTCACAGACATTGCTGCCATTTCTGAGATTGCCAAAAAAGCTGGCATTCCGCTGATTGTTGACAACACCCTTGCAACACCTTGGTTGTGTAAACCGTTTGAACATGGGGCAAATATCATCGTTCATTCATTGACCAAATTTATCGCAGGACATGGAAATTCCATGGGCGGCATTGTGGTTGATGGTGGTAATTTTGACTGGGGTAAGGATGGTAAATACCCAATGCTTTCCGAACCGAATGCGTCTTACAACGGCATCAAAATGTATGAGACATTTGGTAATATCGCTTTTGCAATTACCTGCCGCGTACTTGGTTTGCGCGATCTTGGCCCAGCGATTTCCCCCACCAATGCGTTTAACATTCTGACAGGCATGGAAACGCTTTCATTACGGATGGAGCGCCATGTTTCAAACGCCCAAAAAGTGGCAGAATGGCTAGAAGCCAATGACAAGGTTGAATATGTCAATTATGCGGGCCTCAAGAGCAGCCCTCATTATGACTTGGCGCAAAAGTACACCCCGCGCGGCCCTGGCGCCGTGTTCACCTTTGGCCTTAAAGGTGGCTATGAAGCTGGTGTGAAAGTGGTGTCTGGTGTCAACTTATTGAGCCATTTGGCCAATGTTGGTGATACGCGCTCGCTTATCATTCACCCTGCATCGACCACTCACAGCCAACTTACACCTGAGCAACAAACCATTGCAGGTGCTGGGCCAGAATTGGTACGTCTTTCAATTGGTATTGAAAATGTTGACGATATTATCGCCGACTTAGACCAAGCGATTGGCTGAACATCAATGCCACCACTCTCCTCATTATCGGGCCTGTCCCGATAATCCATGGCACCGAGGCTCACTGAGTCTGGCCGATAGAGTCGGTCTGGTTTAAATTGAACCAGACCGACCAGCTTAGGGTATTGATAATCTTGCGTTTCATGCAGTGTTTGTGATTCAAACAAAACATGAAACGCTCTAGATAGATCATCGGTATAAAACCGATGATGAGGGAAAAAGCATAATACGGCGAAGGCGTTTAACTGATGCCTTGATTTAGTCACCACAAACGCAAACATCATGTAGGTGCCAAATGGCTGCGGTGAGTAGCAGCAAGGCCCCTGCCTGATGGGCAAGCCCTAGTGAAATTGGCACATGGGCCAACAACGTAGCGATGCCTAATCCAACCTGAGCAAATCCAAAGAGCATGAGCACCATTGCTGATGAGCCTGCTTTG
>JAMOMM010000287.1 GCA_027067085.1 Hyphomicrobiales bacterium | reverse complement strand
AAAGTCTTCTAATGCCAACATATCACTTTCGCAAAGCACAATGGCGCGGAAAATTGTATTCTCAAGCTGGCGCACATTACCTGGCCATGAATAAGCCTGCAGCAATTCAAGTGCACGCGGCACTATTCCATTAACACGGCGGCCCTCTTCAGCAGAAAAGCGCGTAATAAAATGCTCGCAAAGCGCTGCAATATCACTCACGCGCTCGCGCAGCGGCGGCACATTTACTGGAAACACATTAAGGCGATAATAAAGGTCTTCTCTAAACTCACCAGCCTTGACCATTTCAATCATATCGCGATTGGTCGCAGAAATCAGTCGAAAATCTACTTTTACAGGACGACGGGAACCCACTGGATCAACCTCACCTTCTTGTAAAGCCCGCAGTAATTTCACTTGCATTTCAAGCGGTAATTCAGCGACTTCATCTAAAAACAAAGTCCCACCATTGGCCTCTTGAAATTTACCAAGGTGTTTGCCTGTTGCACCCGTAAACGAACCTTTTTCATGGCCAAACAACGTGCTTTCCACCAAATTTGCAGGGATTGCACCACAGTTGACCGAAATAAAAGGCTTACCAGCGCGATCGCTTTCACCTTGAATAGCCCGCGCCACCATTTCTTTACCAACCCCTGATTCACCTTCGATCAATACAGGAATATTAGAAGCAGCAGCCCGTTGGCCAAGTCTTGTTACATTAGCCATCGCAGGGCTTGAAGCAATCAATTCATCAAAAGTCAGCACACCAGAAATTTTCGAATTGAGGCGTTTGACTTCTTCAGTCAATTTATTGACTTTAAGCAAATTTTGCATGGAAACCCGCAACCGCTCAGGGCTGACAGGCTTAACAACAAAATCATCAGCACCAGCGCGCATCGCTTTAACAACGGTTTCAATCGAACCTTGCGCGGTCTGAACAATCACAGGCATATCGCTATGTTGAACGCTCAAGCGTTCCAAAAACTCCATACCATCCATGCCAGGCATAATAAGATCAAGAATAATCAGACTGACTTTTGAACCAGTGGTGCTGGCCAAAATTTCCAACCCTTTTTCTCCACCATCTGCTGTTAGCGGCGCAAAACCGTAACGTTTAGTGGTTTCTTCCAAAATACGAAGTTGGGCAGGATCGTCATCAATAATCAGTATGCGTTGTGTCATTTTAAGTTCTGAACCGCTTTTTATAATTTTTTCAATGCTTTAGCGAAAAGATTTCAACACCCACTTAACAGCTATTGATCCCCTCTTTTCAAAGCCAATGTGACACCGAACAGTAAATGAGCACTTAACAACTCACCAGATTGATACAGTTTTTCAAAAATACTTCGTCAAATGGTTGTAGCTCGATCCAATTGGGTACATATCAATACCACCTTAAAAAACTTGACCGAAAGCAAATATGACAAATCAAACAAAACAAGATGAGCAATTGGGAAATTTACCAGAGTGGGATTTAAGCGCTCTTTACGCCTCACCCGACGATGTTAAATTTACCGCCGACTTACAAAAATGCGAAAAATTAGCTGTTGCTTTTAAGCAAGACTGGCAAGGAACTTTGGCCAATATTACCGCCAAGCCTGATGGCGGGCAAACCTTGGCAAAAGCCATCAAACAATATGAAGCCATGTCCGATTTAGCGGGTAAAATCGGTTCATATGCTCAACTTTACTATGTAGGTGACACGACAGACTCTGATCGCTCAAAGTTTTATGGCGATGTGCAAGGCTCGCTCAATGCTCTTTCCACCAACCTTTTGTTCTTTGAATTGGAAGTCAACCGACTAGACGATGATGTACTAACCGCAGCGCTTAAAACACCAGCTCTTGCCCATTATAAACCTTGGCTTGATGACCTGCGCAAAGAACGCCCACACCAGCTTGATGAAAAAATCGAAGAACTATTCCATGAAAAATCACTTACGGGTGCTGGTGCTTGGAACCGTTTGTTTGATGAAACAATGGCGTCTTTGACTTTTGAAATAAACGGTAAAGAGCTTAGTTTAGAACCAACACTGACGATGATGACCAGCCCTGATGGTAAAAAACGCCAAGCAGCAGCCCAGGCCTTGTCAAAAACACTCAAACAAAACCAAGCTCTGTTTTCGCGCATCACCAACACGCTGGCCAAAGATAAAGAAATTTCAGATCGCTGGCATAATTTTGAAGATGTTGCCGATAGTCGCCATTTAGCCAATCGGGTT
>JAMOMM010000286.1 GCA_027067085.1 Hyphomicrobiales bacterium | reverse complement strand
CTTTAATGGCACCGATACCATTACCTATACGGTGACAGATGGAACACTGACCGATACAGCTACGGTCACCGTTACTGTAACTGCGGTTAATGATGCGCCAATCGGTGTTGACGATACAGCCACAACCTTAGAAGACACCACGGTATCCAACATTGATGTGCTCGGTAACGACACTGATATCGATGGCGATACGCTATCAATCTCAGGTGTGCCGACAGCTGCCAATGGTACGGTAAGTGTGAACGGTGATGGTAGTCTTAACTACACCCCAAATGCTGACTTTAATGGCACCGACACGATTACCTACACGGTGACAGACGGTACGCTGACTGATACAGCTACGGTGACGGTTACTGTGACTGCGGTTAACGATGCGCCAATTGGTGTTGACGATACAGCCACAACCTTAGAAGACACCACGGTATCCAACATTGATGTGCTCGGTAACGATACTGATGTCGACGGCGATACGCTGTCAATCTCAGGTGTGCCGACGGCTGCCAATGGGTCGATTACGGTCAATGGTGATGGCAGTCTTAACTACACCCCGAACGCTGACTTTAACGGCACCGATACCATTACCTATACGGTGACAGATGGAACACTGACCGATACAGCTACGGTCACCGTTACTGTAACTGCGGTTAATGATGCGCCAATCGGTGTTGACGATACAGCCACAACCCTAGAAGACACCACGGTGTCAAACATTGATGTGCTCGGTAACGACACCGATGTAGATGGCGATACGCTATCAATCTCGGGTGTGCCAACGGCTGCGAACGGTACTGTTACCGTCAATGGTGATGGCAGTCTTAACTACACCCCGAACGCCAACTTTAATGGCACCGACACGATTACCTATACGGTGACTGACGGAACACTGACCGATACAGCTACCGTGACGGTTACTGTGACTGCGGTTAATGATGCCCCTGTTGCAAACAGTGATACAGCTTCAACCTTAGAAGACACCACGGTGTCCAACATTGATGTGCTGGGTAACGACACCGATGTCGATGGCGACACGCTAAGCGTGGTTGGTGGCGCTAGCGCCCCGACGGCTGCGAACGGTACGGTAAGTGTGAACGGTGACGGCTCGTTGAACTACACCCCGAACGCCAACTTCAATGGCACCGATACCATCACCTATACGGTGACCGATGGAACACTCACAGATACAGCCACAGTTACCGTCACTGTGACTGCTGGTATCAACAACGATACTTACTTTGAAGACACTCGTCATACTCCTGAGACATTTAGCCCGACAGAGGCTTTTGATCCTTTAGGTGATAGTCTTCAGAACAGGGATCATTCATCACATGTTGTGGAAACTGTGAAACAAATTGGTGACCTAGGAAATCTTTCCCAGTTTATAGGCACTGATGGAATTATCCTTGACTCTGTAAATAGGGTCGAAGATCTTGGTGGCATTGGCTCCAACGGTGCTGGTGGTGGTTTTGTTGCCCATGCGATCGAACGATTAGAGTTGCTTCAAATATTTGAGGGCTTGTTTGAAAAAGGAATATTTGAAGGCCAAGAGGTTGCGCCTCAAGACTATGTTGGTTCTTCAATTCGCTGGACGTTTGCACCATCACATGGTCATGGCCAACAGGCAGGCCTTGAAATATCCAACATCACCGATGGCAAAACAACTATTCTCAAAGTCTCTGAGTTAGACAAAGACCTTCAAGGTGTTTCAGATACGCAGATAAGCTTAACTCAAGCTGACGGCCAAGCATTACCACAATGGATGGAGAGGGTAGGTGATGGTCTTTTCAAAGGCGACATGCCAGGAGATGTTGAGGAACTTGCCTTAAAAGTACGGGCTTTACTCACAAATGGAGAATTTAACACATACTATATAACGGTTAGTTCTGGTGATGCATCTATCATTGACAATACGCAACAAAACGTTTTTGCACCTGATGCAGCTTTGTTTTCTGAGCAACTATCAGATACGATAAGAACGACAGATCAAGAGTTTATTAACCTTGTTGATGCATTGTCTAAATCTTAACAACCCAAAGTAGTGATTTTATCTGCGTACGCATGTGGAAAAGTCGGTTCTTTGTATACGCTGACACTATGAGTGTGTAAGCTTTTTGCCACTCGCCAAGTCGATTAGAATCGGGTAGTGGGTATACGTTTGTGAGTGTTTGAGTTGCGTTTCAGTAAAATTAGTCCGTTTTGTAACCAGTTTTGGGGGCATTTTTCGTGTGATGAAAAATGTTGTACAGGTATGTTCGATTGCACTCGTTTTAGCGGGATGCACAGTCGCGCCTGAAAAAGCAACAAAACAGGATATTTCAACCTATTCTTTAGATAAAATTCGACGTGTAACCTTAAATCAAGAGCCAGTAACGGGCCCAATTGATTTGTATCAGGCAATGGCGCGCGCGCTTAAATACAATTTAGACACTAAGGTTGAGTTAAAAGAAAAAGCCCTGCGAATTCGTAGCTTAGATCTAGCCAACTATAAGTTGTTGCCAGATTTTGTGTCAAACTCTGGGTACTCTGGACGAAGCAATTATTCAGGCGGACAAAGCCAGTTAATTACTGGTAAGAAAAACCAATTTTTTCAAACGAAAAAAGATCTTGGCGCAACCAGCGTCAACAATTCCACATCATCTGAGCGAAACGTATTTTCTCAAGACATCACCTTTACATGGCATATCCTAGATTTTGGTTTGTCGTATGTGCGCGCAAAGCAAACCGCCAATGAAGTGTTGATTGCTGAACAAATTAAACGAAAAGTTGTAAATTCTACAATCGAAGCGGTTCGCTCGGCGTACTGGCGTGCAATTAGCAGCCAAAGGCTATTGAAAAAATTACGCTGGCTCGAAGGGCGTGTATCTCGCGCTTTGGGTGAAACCCGTGCGCTTTATAAATTAGGCAAAACATCGCCCATAACCGCTTTAACGTTCGAACGTGAATTGGTTGGCATTAAACGCGAAATTCAAAAGCTGGAAGGTGGCTTAAAAAATGCCAAGTTTCAACTTGCCGCATTGATGAACATTCCACCAAACCAACGCTACCGTTTGGTTCAACCAAGAAGGCATCTTCGAGACTTGAGCATTCCTGTACCAGCGAAATCCATGGTTGGTGTTGCAATGCGTAACCGTCCTGAAGTGCTCGAATTATTGTATAAATCGCGGATCAATCAAGACGAAACAACTGCTGCATTGTTAGAGTTGCTACCAGGCGTTCAGCTTTATGCAGGCACTAGTTTTGATAGCAATGATTTCTTGTTCAACAATAACTGGTTATCTTGGGGTGCAAAAGCCAGTTGGAATATTATTCGTTTGTTCCAATACCCAGCACGAAAGTCCATCATTGATGGCAAAGACAATTTGTTGGATGCACGAGCTTTATCGTTAACAATGGCAATCATGTTAGAAGTGCACGTGAGCCGCGCCCGTTATCTTCATGCGCGCAGAGAATTCTCGACAGCTAATGAATATTATGGTGTGCAGCGCCGGTTACTTTCTCAGATACGAGTAGAAGCAAAGGTCAATCGTGTAAGTCAGCAAACTCGCTTGCGTGAAGAAATGAATACACTTGTTGCAGAAGTCAAACGTGATATTGCGTATGCAAGTGTCCAAAACGCTTATGCTAATGTTTTTGCATCGTTGGGCTTAGACCCTCATTGGTCAAGTTTTGATGAAAAAGCCAGCGTAAAATCTCTAGCAGCATCACTTCGGCGCTTGTGGTTAGAGCGGGGCGATCACAATGCAGGCATAAGGCTGGTTCGTAGCAACTAGAGCATTTCATGTTTTGTTTGAATCACAAACAGGACATGAAACGCCGTAGTTTCAATCACTTAAAATAGGTCGTTCTAGGTCAATGAAAACATGAATGACTCTAAGAGTAATACACTTAACCAGTAGTATTCATGCCAAACACCAATTCAAATCAAACGCTAAACTCAACTGAACAGCGCGGAGTTTAGCTATTTGCGGACAAAATTTGCGCAAGGTTAACGCTTCTTAAACTGAAATGATGACAGTGTAAGGCTGAATTTATTTTGTGAAAGAAGCCGCATATGGCCGTTTTATCTAAAAACTTAGTTGCCGCATTTATCGTCGGCTCTTTCAGTACGTTTGCTGGATTAACCGCAATCCCCATTGCAACGGCGCAAGATGCCGCTCAATTGCCAATTAGGGGCGTTGTACGTGCAGTAAATACCGCTGCGATTAGCACAAGCCTTGTTGTACCGATAAAAACACTGCCATTTCGCGAAGGTCAGTCTTTTAAAAAAGGTGATTTGTTGGTGAGCTTTAAATGCGAACACCTTGTGGCCGAACGCAGTACGTTACTTGCAGAGCGTAAAATTCAATCTTTGACTTATCAAAACAATAAAACATTGCTCAAGCATCGCGCTATCGGTGAATTTGATGTGCAAATTTCAAAGGCTAAAGTCACCAAGGCTGATGCCGAAATCAAACGCTTAGATGTTCGTATTGACCAATGTAAAGTCATGGCACCGTTTAGCGGTAAGGTTGAAGAAACCTTGGTTCGTCAATATGAAACGCCAAAATCTGGCGTGCCTTTTATTAAAATCATCGAAACAGGCGCGCATGAAATTGAATTGATTGTACCTTCGAAATGGCTTGCTTGGCTAAAGGTTGGCGCAAAGTTTAACTTTTTGATTGATGAAACGGGCAAAAGCTTTAGTGGCATTGTTAGCCGATTAGGGGCTGCCGTGGATCCCGTTAGCCAAACCGTTGAAGTCAAAGGAAAGCTATCAAATGCTGATAGCAGTGTTCTGGTCGGTATGAGTGGCTCTGGTCAATTTGACCAGCCAGGAAGTTGAAATAATGGCCATAAACAATCCCCAACTAACGACACCAAACGATCAAACCCGTGTGAAGGTCATTCGGCCCGATTTATCTAAAGTACAAGAGGCGCTCAAGGCCAAGAAGCCCGCTCTTAAAGCTGTTGATGACAGTGGTAAAGCAGCGTTAATGGCTTTGCTCAAGGTGGAAGCTGAAGCAAGAAATTCGCAAACAGAAGCAGAACTTATTTTCTTAGCAGCCAATGAAATGCGCAAGCTAACGCGATCACGGCAGGTTTTCGTTCTACGGCAGAAATCAAGACGCTCATTGTCAGTTGAAGGCATCTCGAGTTTAGATAGTGTTGACAAAAATTCACCATTGGTTCGGTGGGTGGAAAAGATGGCAACGCAGCTTAAAAAGCAAACGGACCTGAGCGCCCAGCGAGAGTTTACTTTGCCTGCCTATTGCGAGCAAAGCGATGAAGAAACCGCGAGCTATCCCTTTAAGGAGTTTGCATGGATCCCGTTCAAATTAAAAGATGATACTGTTTTTGGTGGGGTGTTATTAGCGCGCGAAATTCCTTGGGGAAACTCTGACCTCGTGATCGCGAACCGTTTGGCGGCAACATTTGCCCATGCATGGGCCGCTATTTCAGGCAATCAACGTTTACGCTCTAAGGGACAAACCCGCAAAATGCTGGTTGGTGCCGCGATGGCTTGCATCGCATTTATTATGATGATCCCTGTACCTATTGCAGCGCTTGCACCTGCTGAAATTGTGCCCGCAAATCCGTTCGTCGTGACCGCACCAATTGATGGGGTGATCGACAAAGTGTTGGTAAAGGCAAATACGATGGTGGTAAAGGGCCAGCCATTATTGAAATTTGTTGATGTATCTTTGCGCAATAGGCGCGAAATTTCTGACCGAGAAGCGGTCGTCGCCCGCGCCCAGCTCAAACGGCTTTCTCAAGCCGCATTTGTTGACCCAGAGGCAAAACGTGAATTACGCACGGCAATGTCTGAGTTAGAGCTAAAGCTTGCAGAAAGTAAATTTGCCAGCGAACTATTGGCAAAGACAATTGTGAAAGCTCAAATCAAAGGCCTTGTTGTCTTCAAAGATAAAAATGAGTGGGTTGGCCGTCCCGTTTCTACGGGTGAACGCATTATGGAAATTGCGAATCCAAATAAAATTCAAATAAAAATTGAGCTGGCTATCGATGATGCAATCGTGGTTGCCAAGGGAGCCCGGGTAAAAGTCTATTTGGATTCAGATCCTTTACACCCCGTTATTGCAAAAGTTATTCGTGCTGCACATGAAGCACGTAAAACTGCGTCAGACGTTTTGGCATACGAAATCATCGCCGAACTCGAAACTAAACTTGCTCATCCACCGCGCTTAGGCGTTCGTGGAACTGCACAAGTTTTTGGTGAGCAAGCGCCAATGTTCTTTTATCTTTTCCGTCGTCCACTGTCTGCATTACGTCAAAATCTAGGTCTATAATGGACCAACAACAGTCCAATAAGCTTGAACAGGCAGAACCACTTTTGGGTGCTATTCGTGAAGAATTGCAACTCCTAAAGGGCGCACCAACGATCACGGGCAAGCCAACTTGGGTGATTTTTGATCCCGTTCAGCATCGCTATTTTGAAATTGATTTTGAAGTATTTGAAACCCTAACATTGTGGAACCGTTTCGATAATGCAGTGGATCTGATTAACGCCGCAATGGCAGAACAGGGCAGGGCATTATCCCGCGCTTCGGTCATGGCTATCAGTCATTTTATCCATACCAACAACCTTTCGATTGAGCCCGAAGGGGGAGAATGGCGGCGGTTTAATGATCGGCTAGAAGCCAAACGTGTGTCGCCATTTTCTTGGTTGTTGCACAATTATTTGTTTGTCAGGTTTCCACTTGTGCGCCCAAGTGCATTCCTTAAATCAACTTTTCCATACGTATCGTTTTTGTTTACCCAAACAATGCTGTGGATCATGATTGCAATTGCAATTTCGGGGTTGTACTTGGTCTCGCGCCAATGGGATGAATTTACCTCAACGTTCTCGAACTTTTTTTCGTTTGAGGGAGCCATCACTTACGCCGTTGCATTGTTTTTTATCAAAATTTTGCACGAGTTAGGCCACGCTTATATGGCTGTAAGGTTTGGCTGCCGCGTCCCGACAATGGGCATTGCCTTTATGATGATGTTTCCAGTGCTTTATACCGATGTGACCGATGCTTGGAAGCTGCGCTCGCGCCGCCAGCGGTTACTGATTGGCGGGGCAGGGCTGTTGGTTGAACTCTCATTGGCATCCATAGCCACTTTTTCATGGGCCTTCTTGCCAGAGGGTGGTTTGAAAAGCATTGCCTTTGTTGTCGCAACAATCAGTTGGACGTTAAGCATTGCCATCAACTTAAATCCACTTATGCGGTTTGACGGTTATTATCTGCTGTCTGATGCCCTTGGTGTTGGTAATCTCCAAACCCGCAGCTTTGCCTTTGGTCGCTGGAAAATGCGTGAGTGGTTATTTGGCTTAAAAGCCAAGCCACCAGAGCTTTTACCACCAAAAATGACCAGCATTTTATCTTACTATGCTTGGGCAATTTGGATCTATCGGTTCTTCCTGTTTTTGGGGATTGCCTTATTGGTTTACACCTTCGCATTCAAAGCCCTGGGCGTATTTTTATTTGTCGTCGAAATTTTCTGGTTCATCATTCGCCCCATATGGTCCGAAATAAAGGAGTGGCCAGCCATGGCTAAGCAAATTTTCCAACGTCCACGTATTTATATCTCGTGCTTCATTGCAGGCGGGCTTGGAGCATTGATTATTCTGCCAGTTTCTGGCCGTGTAGATGTGCCCGCCATTATCGAGCCTGTTCATTATGAACGCCTTTTCCCTGGGCAAGCGGCAAAACTGGTTGAGTTGAAAATAGCAAACGGCCAGCACGTTGAAAAAGGTGATGTGCTGTTTCAACTTGAAGCGCCTCAGCTAGATCAGCAAATGGCGTTGAACAATATAAAAATTTCCCGCGCCTTAGCAAGGTTATCGCGGGCAACGGCAGATCGCCTAGATAAATCCAGCCTGATACCTTTACGCCAACAATTAGCAGCGCTTTATTCAAAACAACGCGGTTACCAAAAAGAACAAATCCGTCTTAAAGTGCGCGCACCGTTTGCAGGTGTGGTGAAAGATTTCAATAGTAAATTGCACACGGGCCGTTGGCTCACAGCAACTGAACATTTGGCCACCATCGTCGCTGACGGAGATTATATTGCCAAAGGTTATGTGAGTGAGCGTGATCTTTGGCGAATAAAACCTGGCGATAGTGGGAAGTTTATTCCTGATGATTTCCTGGTCAGCACCGCAAAAGTTTCAATTACTGAAATTTCGCTGGCCAGTTCGTCCACGGTGGATTTAAAACCATTATCATCGACTTATGGCGGAAAAGTCTCGACGCGAAAAAGTGATGGTGGCGCACTGGTTCCTGTTGGTGCGACCTATCAAATGACCATGGTGTTTGATGGTTCGCCAGATGATATATCAAAAGTTTCGCGCGGGATTGTCCAAGTTCAAGGCGTACCAGAAAGCATCGCATCGCGCATTTGGCGCCAAGTTCTTCAAGTGCTGGTCCGCGAAAGTGGGGCATAGATTAGCCCTAAAAATTGATTGAGAACTTCTTGTTTTCGCCGCAATCCTTTGTGATGAAGCACCATGAAAGTTATCGGTAAGGATCAAAAAAATCCTTCTCGACTTGAGCAAGGGGAATTTATTCGTGATCCAACCTAACAAACTATCATTCATCGTATTGTCTTCATTGTTAGCGGTAACCGCCTGCACGACAAATCCTTACACAGGTAAAACAGAGCTTTCAAAGGCCGTTGTTGGTGGTGTCATCGGCTCGGCTGTTGGGGCAGGGGTTGGTGCTATTATTGGCGAGACAACCAGTGCTAAAACCCGCACCACAGCTTTGATCGGCGCGGGCATTGGCGCGCTCACTGGGACGGGCATTGGCGTTTATATGGATAGCCAAGAAGCAAAGCTGCGCTCTCGCTTGCAAGCTTCTGGCGTGAGCGTCACTCGAAATGGCCAGTATATTATTTTAAACATGCCAAGCAACGTGACGTTTGACACAGGAAAATCTGACATTAAGCCGCAATTTTACGAAGTGCTTAATTCTGTTGCGATTGTGCTGGCAGAATATAATCGCACCATCGTTGATGTGGATGGACATACTGACAATGTTGGGTCTGATGCATCCAACCTTGATTTGTCTCGCCGCCGTGCCCGCTCGGTCGCGGAGTATTTAGCCAGCCGCAAAGTTGATCCACGCAGGTTATCAATGCAAGGGTTTGGTGAAAGCCGCCCGGTCGCGCAAAATCAAACAGATCAGGGCCGCCGCCAAAACCGCCGCGTTGAGATTCGTATCGCGCCAATAACAGCGGGCTAAATAAAGTTGCAGTTTGTGACAATATCACCTGCTGCAAGTATTTGAAAAACCTGCTACCCAAAGCGCTGAACACATATTCAGCGCTTTTTATTTGGAGTATAATTGATGGGCTTTTTGACAGATCGTTTTTGGTGGTTGCCGTTTGGAAGCGTACCTGAAGTAACAGCTAAGGAATTACAAGTAGAACTCGCCAAAACCCGCAATCGGCCCAATTTGCTCGATGTTCGCACCATGGGCGAGTGGAAGCAATGTGCCATTAAAAATTCAGCGCTGTTACCCGTTAGTCTTTTGTCGCGCCAAGTTGATACGTTGCAGTTTGATAAAGACGAACCCATCGTCGCCATTTGCCGCTCTGCAACCCGTTCAATCGGTGCGGTGCGCTTGCTCAAAGCCGCTGGCTATACAAACGTGCGCCAACTCCAAGGCGGCATAATGGCGTGGCAGAAACTGAACTACCCAACGATCATTCCAAAAGATTAAGGTTGTTAATTGGCTTAACCCACCAATAATTCATCAGGGTGTTGCCAACCCTTTAGCTGCTTAATTCGCTCAAGCCATGCGGCCACGAGAGGCCATTCGGAGATGTCCATGTCGGCATCTGTGAGCCAATAAAGATATCCAGCCAATGAGCAGTCGACGATTGTTGGAGTATCGCCAAGAGCGAACCTTTTCGTTTTGTCTAGTTGCTGACTTAAAATGCCTAAGTCATCTACAAGACGGTTCTGCAACCATGCGGCAACGGCTGGTTCATGTGTATCTTTGAATTTTAATTCAAACCGTAAATTGGGCAGAGATGAACCAAGGCGACTTTGCTCCCACATCAACCATTCATAGATTTGAGTTGTTTTTGTCTCATCTAACATTAAGCCAAGCTGTTGAGTTAATTGCAATAAGATGGCATTTGATTGAACAAATGGTTCTCCATCAATCAATAATAACGGCACCTCATCATAGCGTGTATTCTTGCGGAAATAGTCTGGTCGTTGAGGCCTTGGGATAGAAAGAGAAATCTCTTCGTACTCATAAGGCGTATTTGTCAACGCCAGACACAATGCTACTTTATAAGAATGCCCGCTAAACCGATTGCCGAATAATTTAATCGAAGGCATAAACTCACCCCGTAAATTTCGTTCGCATCGTCACTAATTCCTCAGAAGCTGTCGGGTGCACGGCCATGGTGGCATCAAAGTCTGCTTTGGTTGCGCCCATTTTAATCGAGATGCCGAGCAGTTGAGCCATTTCGCCACTGTCTGGACCCATGATATGACAGCCAACAACCACATCGGTTTTACCATCGACAA